>DASWCW010000063.1:0-3888 GCA_036395835.1 Xanthobacteraceae bacterium | reverse complement strand
CGGTGCTGCTGGACACGATCCCCGGCGTCGCCGAGCTGCTCGCCCTGACAATCGCGGTCGAGATCGGCGAGATCAGCCGCTTCGCCGGTCCGGAGAAGCTCGTCTCCTACGGTCGGCTCGCGCCACGTGTCCGCCAATCCGGTGAAGGTCGGCCGCACACCGGTCCGCTGAACAAGTCGGGCTCGCGGCTGCTCGGCTGGGCCGCGGTCGAGGCCGCCCAACACGCCTGGCGCGAATCCAACCCCTGGCACCAGCTCTACCTCGACGTCAGCCGCCGCTCCCGCAACCACAACTCCGCCAAAGCCGCGGTCGCGCGCAAGATCCTGATCGCCGCCTGGCACATGCTCTCCCGCAACGAGCCGTTCAAGCCCGCGCCACGAACCGGCGCCACTTCTGTCCCGGCAAGCTCCCGCTTGGCTTTGGCCGCCTGACGGCCCCTTATGGAACTGAGAAGCCGAGACAGCTCCCACCGACACGGTGTGCGTCCAACAACGCCAAGAAAGAGATGAGCCCGACCGTTCGGGAGCGCGAAAGGAGGTGAACGAGCAACGATGACTTGACACGCGGCCCTTCTTCAGAAAGAGCCCAGCGGGCGCAACCGGTGGCAACCGGTGGCAAATCGAGCGGCCGCGAAAACGGCTCAAACAGGCGAAAACCGTTGCGGACGGTTGCTGGTAAGGAGGGGGTCGACGGTTCGAGTCCGTCAGAGGGCTTCAGCTTTTTCCCTGCTATGAGCCGTTTGTGTTGGCTGCGCTGACGACGGCTTGTTGGTGAAGTGTCCACGCGATGTCCACGCGGTGGACACCGGCCTCGTCAGCGCTCGCGTGAGTGTCGAGGAGGTCGATCGCGTGGTCGCGTCCGTCGCGGGCGAGGTGGCCGTAGTGGCGGTCGATCATGGTCAGGCTGGCACCCATGTAGCGAGAGAGGTCGAAGGTTGAGACACCGGCACGCAACGCGAAGGTCGCGAACGTGTGCCGGAGATCGTAGACGCGGCGGATCGGTGTGATCCCGGCTGCGAGTTGGGCGGGCTTCCACTCGCGGGTGCGGAAGTTATGGAGATCGAAGTAGGCGCCGCGGAGCGATGGAAAGAGAAGGTCTGTGCCTGAACCAGCGGGAAGTTGCTCGAGTGCGTCGAGCGCGATTGCTTGGAGCGGCACGGCGCGGACGCTGCCCTCGGTCTTGGGGGATTTGATCCGTCCGTTGCGGAACGCCCGCCGCACATAGACGACACGGGCATTCCGATCGATATCTCGTTGCTCGAGTGCGATCCACTCGCCCGGACGCAGACCGGTGGCCGCGGCGAAGATCACGAGCGCGCGCTCACGGTCGCCAAGCCGGGAGGCGACCGTGGCGAGTTGCGCCCATGACTCGAACGGCCGCTTCTCGGTACGCCGCCGCTGCGGGTTGTCGACGCCGTGCTTGGCCGGGTTGGTGTCGATCATTTGCCAGTCGACAGCGCGGCTCAGCACCTGCCGGAGCGCCTGGGTCGCTTCGAAGCGGTGCCCGGCCGGAATCGTCATCCGCCAGGCTGCTATCTCGTGCGAACGCAACTGACCCAACCGTTGATCGCCGAACTCGCTCACCGCTTTCGACAAGAGCCAGCGCAGCTTCTCGATCGTCTCCGGCTGAGCGTCGTGTTGGGCGAGGTACTCATCAACGAGCCCCGTGAGCGTGAGCGCGGTTCCGGTCCCGTTCGCCCGCCGCACCCGCTCGAGTGCCCGCTCGAGCGACTCCCTGGCGTCCCGCTCTGAGCAGAACCCGCCGCGTTGCACCCGTCCCGAGCCGCGCCCACCAGTGCGATACCTGTATCCCCACAACGCGGTTCCGTCTGGTTGGTTCGACTTCATCGGGAAAACCTGGCCCTGCTGTGACACGACAAACCTCCTCGATCGACAACGAGATCGAGGAATCAACCACGACGCGGTCCGCTCTTCGCGGTTTGGGATGCCAGAGCTTGATGAACTTCACCCGCGCTCGGACCCTGGTCAGTTCTCGAGAAGGAGTCGAGCAGTAGGTCGTCCTGCTGGCCCACGCCAACGCATCGGATCTGGCATCGGGTCCGGACCCGATCCCTTCATCTGCTGCGAAGCCGCCGCACGGTCGCCGGTTTCCACCTTCGGTTCTGGTCGCGACAAGGTGGTGGGAGTGGGTATGGAGCCGTTTGTGGAGCTTCACGTTCGAGTTCGTTGGACGAGCCTCCAGGCCTCGTGACGGCGCCCAGGCCGGCTTCGCTCGCTGGCTTAGCGTCGGCGTGTTTTGAGTGGTTGCTTGAGGGCGTCGAGGCCGCCGCGCAGGAAGGTGAAGACCGGGTCGACCTGCGCCGCGAGCTCCTCGGGCGTCCATGGTCGCGCTTTCGAGGCGCCTTGCTCGGCCAGGAGGTTGAAGGCTGCAGTGAGAGACGCGGCGACGAGTTGTGTTCGCGCGTCGTTTACAGAAGTGCCGAGGTCATTCGCAATGGCCGGGGCGATCACGTCCTCGAGCTGCGCGATGCGGGCGCGTAGATGGCTGCGTAGGGTTGGATCGCTCGTGATGCAGAAATGGAGTTGGGCGTCGAGCTCGTTCTTCTCGGCCTGCTGGGAGGAGAGGATGAACTCGCGCACGACTTCGAGTGCGTCTTGGCCCTCGGACCGTTCGGCGACCGCCCGCGCGAGTGCGTCCTTCATTTCGTCGAGCTCGCTGAAGAGGATGTCTTCCTTGCTCGAGAAGTAGGCGAAGATCGTTCGGGTCGAGACATCAGCCGCCGCAGCGATTTCGGGCAGGGTCGTGGTCTGGTAGCCGCACTCGACGAAGAGCTGGTGCGCCGCACGCACGATCGCCTCGCGCGTCCGCTGCTTCTTGCGTTCCCGTAGTCCGGGTTGCTGGGTCATGGGTGGTCAGTATAGACGTAAATCCTGCACTTCACGAATATTTGCGTTACGTGCAGGTAATCGGGTAGTATCTGCATCTCGTGCAAGTTTGCGACCCGTGAAGATACCCGTCTGATTGGAGCTCCCGATGCTGAAGCTGACTCGCTGGACGATCGCACACCGCCGGATCGTGGTCGTCTCCTGGATCGTCCTCGCCGTCGGCGTCCTCGCTGTGTCACAGGCGGTCGGCAAGCGGAACGCGAACAACTTCTCCCTGCCGAACACCGACTCGCAGCGCGCGGCCGACCTACTTCAGGGCCGCTTCCCGACCCAGGCCGGCGACGCCGACCAGATCGTCTTCCAAGCGCGGACCGGCAAGCTCACCGACGCCTCGACCCGCGCCGCGATCGCGCCGGTGCTCGTGCGCATCGCCCGTCTCCCCCACGTCGCCGGCGTCCTGAGCCCTTATGAGGCCGGCGCGAACGCAGTCTCGAAGACCGGCACGATTGGATTCGCGACCGTCGAATTCGACCAGCGGGCCAATGAACTGCCGAAGGCGGCGATCGACCGCGTGATCAACACGGCCGAGACGATGCGCTCGCCCACCCTGCAGGTCGAGCTCGGCGGACAAGCGATCAAGCAGGCCCAGCAGACAAGTATCGGCTTCGCTACCGGGGTCGGGCTCATCGCCGCCATCGTCGTGCTGCTGCTCAGCTTCGGCTCGCTGCTCGCGATGGGCCTGCCGATCGTGACGGCACTGTTCGGCCTCGGCGCCGGCCTGGGCGTGATCGGGCTCGGGAGCCACCTCGTCGACATGGTCGACTTCTCCTCGGAGCTAGCACTGATGATCGGCCTCGGCGTCGGCATCGACTACGCCCTCTTCATCGTCACGCGCTATCGAGACGCCTACCGCCAGAACGGCGGCGACGTCCAGGCTGCGCTCGAGCTGGCGATGAACACGGCCGGCCGAGCGATCCTCTTCGCCGGCGCCACGGTCGTGATCGCCCTGCTCGGCATGTTCGCGCTCGGCGTCAGCTTCCTC
>DASWCW010000062.1:0-11925 GCA_036395835.1 Xanthobacteraceae bacterium | reverse complement strand
CCCGGTGTCGAACGCGTAGCCCCGCGCGATCCGATGGGTGCGATCGAAGTTGTCATACCAAGTACGGTCTCTCCGTCGTCATTGCCGGGCTTGACCCGGCAACCCATGCAACCCCGCCTCAAGCTGGGAAGTCGAATGAGTGCACGGGTCAAGCCCGCGATGACGATTTGGAATTTACCGGCACCGGTATCAGCCGGCACCAAGTGACATGCATGCCGCACCGGCGGCTTGCCAAGCGTCATTCGCTATGGCCCAAACGTCGGCCTTGATGCCCAATCGAACCGCGCCTTCTCATCGGCCGTGAAGCGCTTGAGATGCTGCGGTGCGGCAGCCTTGTTTTGGCCGAAACCGGGTCCATGGTGACGGGCCTGTGAATGAACCATCGCCGGCGCCGTCGAAGCGGTGGCGAGCAGGATCGCGGCGGAAACCGCGATCATCGATTTGGTGAACATCGTGGTATCTCCTTGGGCTGACCCGATTGCGGGTCGTATGATCATGAATTCGGACCGACGAGAAAAAAGTTACCTCCCGCGCGGCACGATGGGAGGATATTGATGGGACGATATTGTAGGTCATATCTGTTGCGCTCGCCGCGTGCGCACCATCATGATGCAAATCCCGCTCTCGCCCCTTTATTTGATCGCGATCACGCCGAGTTGAACATTTCTGGTGGCCATGCGGAGGTGGCCAACGCGTGACCAGTGAGATTGTCCGTAACGTTTTCGCATGACGAAGCGAATGTACTTCGAGAAAGGGGAAATAGGATGCGGGGAGACAATCCAGAACTGCACCTTTTTATTCGAGGTTTGCTGGGACGAAAAATAGCATTGGAGTGGACCGGTTTCGGCTGGAAGGCTCTGCTCGAGTGTCAGTGGGTTCCGGTAGAAGATTTGATGATCCGGCATTCGGTGGTGAACCTCGCGCTGATTCGGCTGTCGCGATCAAAGCAGGGCGGCCGCCAAAGGGAACAGGTCGAACGGGCCTCGCCCTCCCCCGAGGATGGTGAGGCCTTCGATCAGGCGCGGGCAGGTCCGCATTGGATCGTCGGCGGTCGCTGCGGCCGTGGCCAGGGTACCGCGTAGACGCGTTGGACGAGGCCGCGGTCGATCCCATTCCGCCGATGACGAAGGACGATGGCTGCTTCGGATTGGATATGGTTCGCACTGCCGCCGCAGCGATAAAGCAAAAGGGCCATGGTCACGATCCACGCAGATGCGGCAGCGCCTTATCGATCGCCAAGCCCACCGGCAGCATCTCCGGGATCACTCGACGGGTGAAGTGATCGAGGACGGTCGTGATCTGATCAAAGTGTTGCGCCGGCGGCGGACTGGCGGATGCCAGAGAGGACAGGAGTCGTTCAGCTGCGTCGCGTGCAAGCTCGACAGCGACCTCTCGCGTCCGGCCCAAGGAGCCATCGTCGAGATGCGGCCGGATGCGATCGCAGATGGCAGCGAGGAAGCGCGGCCAGTGCGCCAGATGGAGATAGAGGCTCGGCACCGCGCGGGGGTCGCCGCCATGCAGTAGGGCAATATCTCGCACCCGCTTGGCGGTCTCGGCGTCGAGATCCCCAAGCTTCAGGAGGGATGGAAGCGCCGGGATGGCACGGCTGGGCGTTTCCCCGGGCAAAGTTGCGCCTCGACCGGCCGCCTCCGGCCGGTGCAACGCCAAGCACAACGCCGTAAGCGCGATCAGGTTGAGCCCGTTGCCCCGATTGTACGCGTCAAGGACGCGCCCAATGGCAAACCGATCGGCGCCGTCGAGGGTGGCCAACATGGTCCGATCGAACGGCGCCAGCTCAGGGAGCGGTAGGTCGCGCTTCAGCCGATCCAAGGCCGCATCCAATTCGCCGGATAGCACGGCGGGTCGGACCGCCCCCCACACCCAGGGCAGCACGTCAGGCATCGTCGCGAGATGGCGGTAGATGAGGTTGACGAGGGGTAGCCGCATGCACCGGCGCATGTCGGCATAGATGCCCGCGATGTCGCCCGGCGCTTCGCTTTCCGAAATCTCGTGCAGCCGCATCGTCGATATTCCTGTCGGCCCGTATACCATACAAATTTTATCGAACCGCCCCTCCAAACCTGGAATCTCGATCGAGATACCAGACATCGACGCGGCGCCTCGTTCTCGTTTCGCGCGGGGCGCGTGCCCGCGGCGGCGAGCAAACGTCCATCGGCACTCTCCGCCCGGCTGTATCATCGGCATGCCGGAAATTCTCGGAACGGACGCGGCTTCATCGCGCCGGTGTGAACCATCGTGATCGGAGGTGAGGTAACAGCGAGACTCTCATCCACGAATTAACCGGCAATGAAGACGGTCAAGGCGATGAGCAACGCGGCAAGGTCCCGATCCAGTCCCCGCCTTGCCGAACTGGGCCGCCAGCGGCCACTGCAGGTCGCTGGCGGCCGCCTGTAACGCGATGTCACCTCGGCAGAGTGAGTCAGGGTGATAAGATCTGACGTAACAGCAAACGCCGCGTCGCAGGCCAATGGAAAACCGCATTGGAATCAAGCATGAGCTACTCACTCGCCGTCGCAAACCGCACGATGCACATGAGGATCGTCGTCCTCGTTCCCATTCTCCTGCTTTGCCTAGAGCCCGCGGCGTTCGCGGCCACCACCACGCCCACCTGCACACGCGAGCTAGCGGCGGCCGAAACGAGCTTGCTCAAAAACGCTCGTGCACCTGGACAGCATCGCCAAGGGCCATCAGGACGAAAAATGCGCCGTTTACCACAAACATGTCGAGATCGTGACCAAGGCGCGCGAGGTGTTCGTCCGTTGCATGACGAGCCCGGAGCGCGAGACGGATATCGATCAGCTCGACGGTTCCCTCAGGGACACCTATGGCGTGATCGCCAGGAGCTGCGGCGATCAGTGAGGACGGCGCGAAAGCACGCGCTCGAACTCTTCAGACGAATTCCGTATCTGTCAAAACGTCATGCGAAGCTTGTCCGGATCAACGATGAAGAAGTGGAGTTTATCGGTTCTTACTTTCCCTGCTTTCTGGAGCGCTCACCGATTCCGTGGCAAGCGCCTGCAACAGCAGCGACACCCCAGCGTTCCGTACGCCTTCCCTTTTGAGTTGGCACGCATACGCGCCGCAGCACATAGCGACCGGCGCCAGACATTCGCAAGTGGGAGGCACGCTGAAGGCCAACACATTCGGAGATGTGAAAATGACTAATCGCCGGCCACCGGGGCGACCGACCTCTTATGACAAGAAGGTTGCTCTCCTTTTGCAGGGTGGTGGCGCACTCGGCAGCTACCAGGCTGGCGTGTACGAGGCGCTGGCCTCCTCCGAATATCTGCCCGATTGGGTGGCCGGTATCTCCATCGGCGCGATCAACGCGGCGATCATTGCCGGCAATGCGCCGGAGAACCGCGTAGCGCGTTTGCGCAGCTTTTGGGAGGGAGTCACCGCGCCCACTGCGTGGTGGCCCTCTGGTCTGAGCAGACCGCTCGCCAGTTGGCAACAAAAGGCAAGCGTGCTTTCATCTCTGATGTTCGGCCAGCCCGGCTTTTTCAGCCCGCGCATTGTGCAAGAATGGGTTTCACCGCAAAGACCCACTAGTTACTACAACACCAACGCGCTCAAGGGCACGCTGGAGCAGATGGTCGATTTCGACCGCATCAACAACGCAAAGGAGATGCGTTTCAGCGTGGGGGCGGTGAATGTGCGCACCGGTCGCTTTGCCTATTTCGACAGCGATGAAATCGCCATTCGTCCCGAGCATGTGATGGCCAGTGCCGCGCTGCCGCCAGGCTTTCCTCCTGTCGAGATCGAAGGCGAGCATTACTGGGACGGCGGGCTGGTCTCGAATACACCGTTGCAATACGTGCTGGATTATTATCCGCGCCGTAGTCGGCTAAGCTTTCAGGTCGACCTGTTTCAGGGTTACGGCAAACTCCCGAAAAATCTCGAAGAGGTCAGCGAGCGAGAAAAAGATATCCGCTATTCCAGCCGGACGCGGGTCAACACCGATGCCTACCAGCAAAGGCATGAGGTGCGCCATGCGATCAACGAACTGCACAAATTGCTGCCGCTGGAAATCGCAAGAACGGAACAGGCCAAGCGGCTCTATTCGTTTGGGTGCGTCACCGAGATGGACGTCGTCCAGCTCATCTATCGCCCCCTCGAACCTCAAGGCGCGTCGAAGGACTATGAGTTCAGCCGGGGGACGATGAACGCCCGCTGGGAGCAGGGGATGTCCGATGCCTCCACCACATTGCACACCTCGCCATGGCTCGCGCCAAAACCGAGAGAAGTCGGCGTACGCGTGTTCGATGTGATGCACGACATCCTTGTCGAAAAGTTCCAAGCGACGACTGAAGCGAGCCGACAGATGGCGATCGAACGAACACGCAGCCAACGAAAGGACGCTCGTCAAAGGCCCCGTTGGTCCCCGGAGTCGACAACCCGGGCCAGTTAGCCGGGCAGGAGAGCCGGTCGGCTCTGAGAACGCTGTAGCACCGACGGCTTTTTGTCGTCGTTTCTGTCGCGCCGGCAATCTCGAGCGAAAATATCGTGCGCATCCAAGACGCACCTTTGCGGCGGACGCCCTCGAGCGCGGCTGCGCGCGCATTCATCACGGAAGACCGCAACGTGCGCATTGATTCGACCGCGCGCGAAGCGTGGCTTTCTCGCATCTTTGAGTTCTACCCGCGGGACTTTCTGGCCAAGGCTCCAACCCTGACTGGTTATGTCAATCGTTACCGCGCCGTGCCGATCCCGGAAGATTTCAAGATCCGCATCGATTCGCGGACGTTGACTGGCCGCATACTTACGCGGTCCTGTTGATACCCTTGTTGAGTTCTCACATGATCGAAGGAGGAAGCAATGCGTCATCTCATAGCTACCGCCGCCGCCATATTGACGATCCTGTCGACAGCATCCGCGGGAACCATCAAGCCGCGCGATGGATGGAGTGTCATCGATACACCTCAGTCATTTACAAGCCTTGTCGAGCGGCTCGAGGTGGCGGTGAAGAACGAGAAAATGGGTCTGGTAAATTCCGCTAGCGCCTCCGAGGGCGCGAAGACATTGGGGGTGACGATCCCCGGCAATCGGGTCGTCGGCGTCTTTCGCAATGACTTTGCCCAGCGCATGCTCAAAGCAAGCATCACCGCCGGCATAGAGGCGCCGATCCGATTCTACATCACCGAAAACCCTGACGGCACGGCGACGTTGTCTTACCGTAAGCCCACCGCAGTGCTTGCACCGTATTTCGAGGAGGCTGGAGCCGCTTTGAAGTCACTCGCAATCGAGCTCGACGGCATTTTCGCCAAGATCGCTGAAGGCGCGACAACGAAAAATTGATCACACCTTCATTGGGTGTTTCCGGTCCAAGGGTTCCCGCACTTTGCGGCCGAGCAGCGCGGCGGCGCGTTGCAGCGTGCTGAGGCAGACGAGAAATCTGGCTGCGGCCCGCGCCGATGTGCTCAGCGAGTCGCTTGCGCGAGAGCGCCTGCGCCCCCATGGCCTCGGCAGCGCTTGTTTCATCGCCTGGGCGATCTGCCAAGCAAAGACCTCTTTCCTCGCAATCGCCTGAAACACTTCGCGGTGCCCTCGTCTTCGACGAACTTGTCGAGGCTAGTGAAACTCTTGGAGCTGCGGCGGCTCTTCGTTGCCATTGACGTCCTTTCGTTTTGTGTGCTTCGGGCCCAGTTTCCGCGTGCGCTTGGGCTTACCGGAGCCAGCCGTTCTGCGGAAGAAACGACCGTGTCGGATGCGCCACGCCCAAAACAGGCCGGTTAGCGCCGTAATTATCGCCCCTAGCGCATTTAGCAACCCGGTTATGGCGTCAATCGTCACGCTGTCCATGACTGGGTTCCACGTTTGGAGACCCGTCCTATGGATAGCATTGGCCATCGGGTCGCAACGCACCGAGCGGACGCCGAGGGTCTCAAGCCCATCTTGCCCCGGGTTAGACCCGGGCAATCGTTGAGCCCGATTGCCCCTCCCTCGCCCCAGTGATAAACAGGCCGGCGCCCGGCGTTCCCAACAAATTCGCAAGAAATATCAAGTATAAAGCGCGACATGACGATACGGCTGCACCGCTCCGACTTGCCTGATCTGTCGCGCTATCGCGGCGCGGTCGCGATCGACACCGAGACCATGGGGCTCGACCCGCACCGCGACCGGCTCTGCGTCGTCCAGCTCTCGCCCGGCGACGGCAGCGCGGACGTGGTCCAGATCCCGGCGACCGGACGGGATGCGCCGAACCTGAAGCGGCTCCTGGCCGATCCCTCCGTGCTGAAGATCTTTCATTTCGCCCGCTTCGATCTCGCCGCGCTCTACCGTGCGTTCGGCGTCATGGCGAGCCCGCTCTATTGCACCAAGATCGCCTCGCGGCTGGCCCGAACCTATACGGACAAGCACGGCCTGAAGGATCTCGTGCGCGAGATGCTGGGCATCGATCTTTCCAAGCAGCAGCAGCTCTCCGACTGGGGCGCCGAGCAGCTCACCGAGGCGCAAGTCGCCTATGCGGCCGCCGACGTGCTGCATCTTCATGCGCTGAAAGACAAGCTCGACGCCGTGCTCGCGCGCGAGGGCCGGGCGGAGCTTGCGGCGGCCTGCTTTCGTTTCCTGCCCGATCGGGCGCGACTGGATCTCGCCGGCTGGGCCGCGGAGGACATTTTCGCGCACTCGTGAAGCGCCCTGCCGGGCTCGCGCGCCCCGGCGGGGCCACATTCCCCGGCCATTTTGCGCCGCCGGACCAGGCGGCGTATGATCCCCGGGCCTGATTCCGCGCTTGATGGGGGACAAAGCGCCTGACCACCGCGGCCACAGCCGAGCGAAGCGAGGGTTGGACGGCATCGCGCCGTTCCGATCTTTCGCAGGCGTTCCGCGTCGCCAGACGCCACAGCCGCCGGGTGCGTTTTCTGCGGATCGCCGTACCGACGTTCGTCGTGCTCCTCGTCCTCGGGTTTTCGGCGGCGACCTGGTTCAATCCGTTGCGGATCCTCGCCAAGCTGCCTAGCGGCGCCGGCACGCTGACGATCTCGGGCACGAAAGTCACCATGGAGCTGCCGCGCATCGCCGGCTACACCAAGGACGCGCGCGCCTACGAGCTTTCCGCGCAATCGGCCGACCAGGATCTGACCCGTCCGGAGAACGTCGAGCTCAAGGGGATCGCCGCCAAGGTCGAGCTGCAGAACAACTCGTTCGTCGAGATGAGCGCCGCGAGCGGACTCTACAACACCAAGGCGGAGCAGCTGCGGCTCGGCGAGAGCATCGTGCTGAAATCCTCCAGCGGCTATGAGGCGCGGCTGAGCGACGCGCTGATCGACATGCGCAGCGGCCAGATCGTCTCGGATCAGCCCGTCGAGGTGAAGCTCCTCAACGGCGTTCTCAACGCGCAGCGGCTCGAAGTGGCGGAATCCGGGTCGATGGTGCGCTTTTCCGGCGGCGTGGCCATGACGCTCGATCTCAACCGCGAAGCCGCGACGGGAAGCACCGGAGGCGCCTCGCGATGAGCCGCAGTTTCCTTCGCTGCCGCGATCTCGTCCCGCCGCTCGCGTTTCTGCTGGCGATGGCGGTAGGCGCGCCGGCGCAAACCGCGGCGCCGGCGCAGACCGCGGTGCCCAATGCGCTGCAGGGGTTCTCCAAGAACCACGACCAGCCCGTGAAGATCGATTCGGCGAGCCTCGAAGTGCGCGACAAGGACAAGATGGCGACGTTCTCGGGCGACGTGCATCTGAGCCAGGGCGACACCACGCTGAGCTGCAAGACGCTGGTCGTCTATTACGAGGACCATTCCCGCGCGGCGACCCTGAAGGCGGCGCAGCCGGGGCCCGGCGGGCAGCAGCAGATCTCCCGGCTGGAAGCCAAGGGCGGCGTTACCGTCAAGCAGAAGGACCAGACCGCGATCGGGAGCACCGGCGTGTTCGACATGAAGACCAACACGGTGACGCTCAGCGGCAATGTGGTCGTCACCCAGGGCCAGAACGTGCTGCGGGGCGAGCGGCTCATCGTCGATCTCACGAGCGGCGTCTCGCGCGTGGAGGGCGGCCGGGTCCAGGGATTGTTCCTGCCGCACAGCCAGCACGACACGCGGGCTCCCGGCGAAAAGGAACCGGTGAAGCCCGCCGCGCCGGTGCCGATGCGGCTCAATTGACGCCTGGCGCGGCCGGCATTGCGCGCCGCCGCCCGAGCGACTACACCCGCCGAAGACAGACTCGAGGCTGATGTGCTCGACGATATTTTCGCGTGGCTGAAGGGCGCCCGCGCGCCCGCGCGCCCGCGCCGAACCCGGCAGGACGACTGGCGCATGGACCTGCGGTCGGTCGAGACGCCGATGTTCGAGCGCCACGCCGACACCTCGATCTCGCTTGCCAAACCCCGGCGGCGGCAATCGGGCAACGGCGAGCGCCGGCCGGCGAGCGATTATCTTGCCGTGCACGGCGTGGAGAAGAGCTTCGGCGGGCGCAAGGTGGTCAAAGGCGCGAGCCTTTACGTGCGCCGAGGCGAAGCCGTGGGCCTGCTCGGTCCGAACGGCGCCGGCAAGACCACGGTGTTCTACATGATCACCGGCCTGATCAAGGCCGACCGCGGCCGCATCGAGCTCGACGGTCACGACATCACCAGATTGCCGATGTATCAGCGCGCGCGGCTCGGCATCGGCTATTTGCCGCAGGAGCCTTCGATCTTTCGCGGGCTCAACGTCGAAGAGAACATCCGGGCAGTGCTCGAAGTGGTCGAGCCGGATCGGCGCAAGCGGCAGCGTGAGCTCGACGCGCTGCTCGAAGAATTCAATATCGCGCGCGTGCGCAAGACGCCCGCGATTGCGCTCTCCGGCGGCGAGCGTCGGCGCGTCGAGATCGCGCGATCCCTGGCGACCCGGCCCGCCTACATGCTGCTGGACGAGCCGTTCGCCGGCATCGATCCGATCGCGGTGGGAGACATTCAGGCGCTGGTCCGCCATCTCACCCAGCGCGGCATCGGCATTCTCATCACCGACCACAATGTCCGCGAGACGCTGGGGCTGACCGACCGGGCCTATATCATCTATTCCGGCCAGGTGCTGATGGAAGGGCGCGGCGAGGACATCGTCAGCGATCCCGAGGTGCGGCGGCTCTACCTCGGCGAGGAATTCCGCCTCTGAGCGCGAGCGGCGATGCTGCGTCCCGGCCGCCGATCGCACCCCTGGCATTCCGGCGGGCGGATCGGCTAGATGTAACGATGCGCCGGACTCTTGGTGTTAATCTTGTGCGATTTCCGCCGAAAAAGCCGGTGGAAGCCATCGACCCTTGCGAACCATGGCACTGACGCAAAAGCTCGAATTCCGCCAGAGCCAAGCGCTGGTGATGACGCCGCAGCTGATGCAGGCCATCAAGCTGCTGCAGCTCTCCAATCTCGATCTTGCCGCTTACGTCGAGGGCGAGCTCGAGCGCAATCCGCTGCTGGAGCGCGCCGCCGAGGCGGAGCCCGATCCGGGCGAGGCCAATGCGCAATCCGCGGAAGGCGAGACGGTATCGGCCGAGACGTCCGCCGCGGATTGGCTGGGCGAGGATCTGGCGACCAGCCGCTCGGCGATGGAAGATCAGCTGGGAACCCGCCTCGACAATGTCTTTCCCGAGGACTCGGGCGAAGCCTCGGTCCGGCCCGGGAGCGATGGTCCTGCCGGCTATTCGGAATGGGCCCGGGTCGGCGGCGGCGGGCGCGAGGATGCCGAGTACAACCTCGAAGCCTTCGTCTCGGCCGAAACCACGCTGGCCGACCATCTTGCGGGGCAGCTCACGCTCGCCGTCGCCGATCCGGCGCGACGGATGATCGGGCAATATCTGATCGATCTCGTGGACGAGGCCGGCTACCTCACCGGGGATCTTGCCTCCGTTGCCGAACGGCTGGGCGCGCCGATCGCCGAGATCGATGCCGTGCTGGCGATCCTGCAGAGCTTCGATCCGCCCGGCGTGTGCGCGCGCAACCTCACCGAATGCCTGGGGCTGCAGCTTCGCGAGCGCGATCGTTTCGATCCGGCCATGCAGGCGCTGGTCGCGCATCTCGACCTGGTCGCGAAGCGGGACCTTGCGGCATTGCGCAGGACCTGCGGGGTCGACGAGGAAGATTTGACCGAAATGATCGCCGAGATTCGCCGGCTCAATCCCAAGCCCGGTCTCGCCTTCGGGTCGACGCTGGTGCAACCCATCGTCCCCGACGTGTTCGTGCGCGCCGGCGCGGACGGCGGCTGGACCGTGGAGCTCAATTCGGACACCCTGCCGAAGGTTCTGGTGAACCAGCGCTACTACGCCGAGATTGCCGGCACCGCGCGCAGCGCCGCCGAGAAGACCTACCTGGCCGATTGCCTGCAGACGGCGTCGTGGCTCATTCGCGCGCTCGATCAGCGCGCCCGCACCATCCTCAAGGTGGCGACCGAGATCGTCCGCCAGCAGGACGGCTTCTTCGTTCACGGCGTGCAGCACCTGCGGCCGCTCAATCTCAAGACGGTGGCGGACGCCATCGGCATGCATGAATCCACCGTATCGCGGGTGACCGCCAACAAATACATGGCGACCAACCGCGGCATCTTCGAGTTGAAATATTTCTTCACGTCGGCGATTGCCGCCGCCGACGGCGGGGAGGCGCATTCCGCGGAGGCGGTCCGGCACCGGATCAAACAGCTGATCGATGCCGAGCGGCCCGACGCCGTCCTGTCCGACGATACGATCGTCGACAGATTGCGCGCCGCCGGCATCGACATCGCGCGCCGGACCGTGGCGAAATATCGGGAAGCGATGCGGATCCCCTCTTCGGTGCAGCGCCGCCGCGACAAGCAGGTTTCGACCGGCGCCACGCCGTGACCGGCTTTGCGCCTGACGTTTCGGCGGGCGCAGCGATGAGGCAAGGACATCGCGGCTGCGAGGGATTCATGCCGTTCCGCGTGTCGGGCAAGAACATCGACGTCGGCGAAGCGCTGCGCCGGCGGATCGGCGAGCGCATCGCCGAGACGCTGGGCAAGTTCTTCGATGGCGGCTATTCCGGGCACGCCACGATCAGCCGGGAAGGATTCGGTTTCCGCACCGAGTGCGCGCTGCATCTCGATTCCGGCATCATCCTGCAGGCGGACGCCATGGCGGCGGACGCCTATGCGAGTGCCGACCAGGCCGCGTTGCGCATCGAGCGACGGCTGCGGCGCTACAAGCGGCGCCTGAAGGATCGCCAGGCGAGCCGTCCCGACGACGCGCTCGACCTCGCGGCGCCGAGCTATGTGATCGCTGCGCCGCAGGGCGACGATGCGGGCGAGGCCACCGAGTTCAATCCGGTCATCATCGCGGAATCCACGACCGCGGAAGTCCATTGATATCGCTGGCGTTTTCGGCGATACGGCAATCCAGCCTACAGTGCAGTAGACGCCGCAGGATGGCCGCCATGGCCGTGGGAAGGCCAAGGGCGGCGTTCCTGGGCCTGGGGGCGGACCCCCCGCGCGGGCCGAGGGCGCCCTAGGGCTTCCTGGCGCGCGTCTCGCGGAGCACCCGGACGACGGTCTCCACGGTCGACGCTAGGCCCCGAATCGGCTTCGGGCCGCACTGGCGGCAGCACGTTCCTTGCCCGCCCCCCGGTTTTCGGCTAACTCACCCGCTTTCCAGCCCGTTCCAATCGCTCGCATGCCGAAACGAACCAGCCCGGACCTAACCGTTCCGCTCGCCCAGCCAATCACCCTGACGCGCGGCCCGCGCTCGCACCTCGTGACGCTCATGGACGCCGCGATCCTTATCCGCGACCTGGACCGCGAGGCGGATAGAATAGGCCGAACAGTGGCGGGTAGCTCTGGCTGCCCGGTTGATCGCTATACCAGCCAATTGTTTCGAGTGACGCCATCAACCGGATGTCATCTTTCCGTCGTCGCGCCGCTGCTGCATAGACCATGCTTCCCTGCTGCACTGAACGGAAGAACGGCGGCTCCTCGTTGACGAAGGCGATGAA
>DASWCW010000061.1:0-2293 GCA_036395835.1 Xanthobacteraceae bacterium | reverse complement strand
CCCACGGATCAAGATGGTATGGGGCGAGCGGCGAGGCGAAGGCACAATCGTCGCTGCAAACAACCCGACGGAGTGCCCCATGCCGCAGCCGAATGACCTGAGCAGATCGCTCGCCGCTCTGGACCAGGATAACACGTTGATCGCCGTGATCGAGATGAGCCAGGCGAGCTGGCTGGTCGGTGCGATCGTGCCTGGTGTCGAGCGTCATCCGTTGAAGAAACTGATGCCGGATGGCGAGGCCTTGCTGCAGCTGCTGCAGCGCTGGCGGGAGGCGGCGACCCAGGCCGGCCACCCGATTGCCCGCATTGCCGTGGCTTACGAGGCGGGGCGGGACGGCTTCTGGCTGGCCCGCTGGCTGCGCGCGCGCGATATCGAGGCTCACGTCATCCATGCCTCCAGCGTGGCCGTCTCGCGCGAGCACCGGCGAGCCAAGACCGACCGGCTGGACGTCAACCTGTTGCAACGCGCCTTTCTGGGTTGGCTGCGGGGCGAGGGCGACCATTGCACAATGGCGGCGATCCCGACGCTCGAGGCGGAAGACGCCCGGCGGCCGAGCCGCGAGCACGAGGCGCTGGTCGGTGAACGCACCCGCATCCTCAATCGCATGAAGAGCGCCCTGGCGCGCCTCGGCATCCGCGCTTTCAAGCCGAACCTGCGCAAGGCTGCGGAGCGCTTGGCGGCGCTGCGCACGCCGGAAGGATCGGCGCTGCCGCCCAACACCATGGCCGAACTGCGCCGCGACATGGCGCGCCTGCAACTGATCAAAGAGCAGATCACCGACATCGAGCGCGCCCGCCTGGAGCGGCTGCGTCAGTTGCCGGCCGACCCGGCGCACGCCCGGCTCGCCCTGTTGACGCGGGTCGTCGGGCTCGGCATCGAGACCGCTGACGTGCTGGTGCATGAGTTGCTGATACGCAACCTGCGCGACCGCCGGGCGGTGGCACGCTACGGCGGCATCACCGGGGCCCCCGACGAGAGCGGCGCGCGGCGTCGCCAGAAGGGTTTGGCCCGCTCCGGCAACGCCCGGGTCCGCCGCGCCATGTTGCAACTGGCTTGGCGCTTTCTGCTGTTCCAGAAACAGAGCGCGCTCGTCAAATGGTTCCAAGCGCGCACCGCCGACGGTCGCCCGACAACGCGCAAGACGATGATCCTCGCCCTCGCCCGCAAGCTGCTGATTGCACTGTGGCGCTTGGCAACTACCGGCGAGGTGCCCCAGGGCGTCGTCCTGCGCCCGGCGGCGTGAGGGTTTCTTCGGCCGGCACGACAACGAGCCGAAGATGACGAACCGAGGTGGCGCTGCGCCGATGACGGACATGGCCTTTGTGCCGCGATCAAGAATGGACCCGCCGCCCCGGAGCTCCGCCGCCGATGCGTATGACTGCATCATGGTGCCGATCCGCCCGGATCGACCGAATACAAGTTTGTGGCGCGGTCAACCGCGCCTGTGGTGGGCTCCCCTCGGATCGTCAACCAACGGCCTTGACACATGAAGCCCCATACAAGTCCGTGGGCTGAAGGCCCACGGGACGGCTGCGGTCCGAATGCGCTACGCCGCGGTCGGCTTCACCTTGTCGCGGAGCGCGGCGAGGGCGTCGGGCGTGTCGACGTCGACGAGCACGCCGTCCGAATCCATCTCGACCTCACAGACCAGCTCGGCATGCTCGCCGATCAGGTGCTTCGCGCCGACATCGCCGGCCAGCTCGGCCATCTCGGCGAAAAAGCGCCGCGGCCACAGCACCGGGTTGCCGCGCTTGCCGCGCCGGATCGGCACGATGATCGCGCGTCCTTCCAGCGGGTTGAACGCGGCGATCAGCCGGTCGAGGTCGCGGCCGGTGACCAGCGGCATGTCGCCGAGGCAGACGATGACCCCGTCGCAATCGGCCGGCAATCCCTGGAGCCCACGCTTCAGCGAGGTCGAAAGTCCCTCGGCGAAAGCGGGGTTGCGCACGCGCTCGACGGGCAGCTTGCCGAGCGCGGCATCGACGGCATCGGCCTGGTTGCCGAGCACGGCGACGATCGGGCGGGCATGCGACGACAAGAGCCGCTGCGCGACGCGCGCCACCATCGGCCGCCCGTCGATCTCGGCCAGGAGCTTGTTCGGCCCGCCCATCCTCCGCGACTGCCCGGCCGCCAGCAACAGCGCGGCGATCCGCGGGCCGGGCGGCGGCGGCTTTTCCGGCGGCTTTGCGTCAGGTGCCGGGCTCGCCGCGGCGCGCGGCAGCGGCCGCGACGGGATTTCGGCGAGGAGCCCGCCCGCGCCCATCTGCATGATCTCGCGTCGACCCATTGGCAG
>DASWCW010000060.1:0-2469 GCA_036395835.1 Xanthobacteraceae bacterium | reverse complement strand
TGGCGGTGAAGCGTTCTCGATCGATGCGAGCCTGATCAAAGCGGATGTGGACAAGAAGAAGCGGGCCGCTGGCGACCAGCCGATCGCCTGGCCGAAGGCGGAGGAAGCATCCCGTGCGGTTCGAGAGTACCTCACGGTCCTCGATGCCGCCCGCGGTGATGAGGAGAGTGGTGATGGAGACGGTGATGGTTCGAGCGGCGGCGGCAGTCGACGCGTTACCAGCACATCGACCCAGGCGGTGACTGTGTTGCCGACCTGTTGGCTGCGTCCCTTCGCCAGGCGCACCGCCTCGGGCACCGATTCTTCCGTCTCAGTGTCAAGGATGCGCAGAGTCCTGGTCCAGGGATCAGTGATTGCTTCGTGGCCGAAGATGTCGTGCATGATCCCGAAGTCGGCGAGTTCGCCCGTGAAACCCGCGCCGCGGTCAGCCACCGCCGCGGTGACGGCCGCCAGATCGAGACCCGGGGCGAAATCTTTTATGAGATCGGCGGAGCGGGCCGCGATCACGCGATCGAGCGGCGAGGCCGGCACCGTGATCGGCGGCGGCACGCCCGCTTCGGCCCCGCCGCCGTCAGCGTCTCGCTAATCGCCCTTGCTGTTATTCGGCGTGCAATTTTTTGGACGCCGATCAGGAGTCAAATTTGGGCGCCGATTGACACGGATCAAGCCGTCAGAGCTGATCGCAGTGGAATGACTGCGGCGTTGGTAGCCGGCTTTGCACAATAGGCCGCCCAGGCGTCCATCAGCTTGCGACGCTCGTCGAAGAGATCGCCCCGGCGGTATGCGGCCTCCACTTTGTCGCCGACCGCATGCGCGAGCGCCATTTCGACCACTTCACTAGGGAAGCTCGTGCGCTCGGCCGCCCAATCGCGGAACGTTGATCGGAACCCATGTGCCGTGAGCCCGCCGCGGCCCATACGCCGCAGCAGCATCAGGAACGCCATATTCGAGAGCGGTTTGCAGATCTTGCCGCCAGGGAACACGAACGCGCTGTCCTCGGTCGTATGGCGGTGCCGCTGCATCTCTTCTAGGATTGCAGCGGCGCGGGCGGAGAGCGGGACCCGATGTTCCTTGCGGGCCTTCATTCGATCGGCCAGAACGATCCACGACTTATCTTGCAAGTTCATCTCGACCCAGATCGCGCCGATCGTCTCGCCGGTCCTGGCGGCGGTCAGGATCGCAAATTCCAAAGCGCGGGCCGCAACACCCTCCTGCTCGCGCAACGCCATCAGGAAGCCCGGCATCTCGGCATAGGGAAGCGCGGCGTGGTGCTCAACTTTGCTCACCTTGGAGCGCGCCGGCAGCAGCTTCGCGAGGTGCCCGCGCCATCGTGCCGGGTTCTCGCCTTTGCGATACCCGCGAACGGTTGCCCGATCGAGCACGGCTTCGATTCGGCCGCGCAGCCGGCTCGCCGTTTCCGGTCTTGCCACCCATAGCGGGGCGCCTTCATCCGGCGCGCCGACTTCTTGCTCAAGGACCTTCATGAGCAGCGCTGTATCGACGGCCTGCACCGGCAGGACGCCGATAATCGGCTCGGCATAGGTGGCGAGGGTGGCTTCCCATTGCGCCGCGTGCTTGCTGTTCCGCCAACCCACCCGGTGCGCCTTGATGTAGGCCTCGGCGCATTGGCCGAACGTCACCGCCTTTGCGGCTTCGAGGCGCTTGCGCACGCGCTCGGCGCGTCGTGTCGCGATAGGGTCGATGCCCTCATGCCGCAGCCGGCGGGCTTCGAGTGCCTTCCCGCGGGCCTCGGCAAGACTATAGAGCGCGAGCGGCCCCAGACCCATCCAGTGCGGCTTGCCATCCAGCATGTAGCGGTAGACCCAGTTTTTCGCGCCATCTTCGGTGACGCGCAGATACAGGCCCCCGCCATCGCCGTACATGCCTGGCTGTTTCGCCCTCTCCACCTTGAGCGCGGTGAGCTTTCCGATTGTCCGTGCCATTCCCCATGTCCACAGGGGTGTCCACAATCGCCATGCGGATTATGGCGAAGGACGGCGAACGTGTCCAGAGCGAAAGCGCCTCAGTTATTGGCTAAATCAGGGTGAATTTCTGAATGTCGGCGGAGCGTTGCGAACGTCGGCGAATGAGGCTTCTGGCGGAGAGGGAGACCGCCTATTCAAACTGAAAAGACACGGTTTTTAGCCGATTTGGCTTTTCTACCCACGTTCGAACCCCCGTAACTGGTCAACAGTCGCACCCCGGGACGAGGCGGTCGATATTGCGGCCCACGATCCCACTGAAGCGTTGCCAATCCGTAGCCGCGGCGGCGTGCTACGGGCTGCGCTGTGGCGCGGGGGAGGGAGAAGCGCGCGTGCTGGCCGGTCTCAGCTGATGGAAGCCGCAATTCTGCGCTAATTTCGTGCCGGATTGCCGCCCGCCGGCCCGCACCCAGGAGAAAATCGCATGCGTCAGGCCCGCCTCGTTTCGATTGCGTTTGCGCTGATCGTTGCTGCCGGATCGGCCTCC
>DASWCW010000059.1:0-14629 GCA_036395835.1 Xanthobacteraceae bacterium | reverse complement strand
CTGCTACGAGCTCCTGCTCGACGGCTCACCCACCGGCATCGTCGAGCTGCCGGTCGAATGGGTGCGCGACGACGCGGTCTATTTCATGATGCACCGCTTCCAGTCGCTCCGCCCCTATACGCCGCCCAAGGACGTGCTCGATATCTTCCTGCGCGAGTTCGATGCGGCCTACGAGCAGGGCGGCATTTTCCAGCTCACCATGCATCCGCACATCATCGGTTATCGCTCGCGCATCTTCATCGTCGAGGAGGTGATCCGCCACGCCCAGGCGCGCGCCGGGGTGTGGTTCGCGACCCACCGCGAAGTCGCCGAATGGGCCAAGGCCCACGCGGCTTAGTCTGAAAGACAGGGACCAAATGCAAAAAGGGCGGCAGCGCCACCCTCTTTAAGCAATCTCGTGTAGCGAACTTCAGGCTGCGGCTTCGGCCGCCTCGGACCGCCCGCCGACCGGGCCGGAATCCTGGCCCTTGGCGGCCTCATCGCGGTCGACGAACTCGATCACCGCGCGCGGGGCGGAATCGCCGTAGCGGAACCCGGCTTTGAGCACCCGGGTGTAGCCGCCGTCGCGCTCCTTGTAGCGAGGCCCCAGCACCTCGAACAGCTTCTTGACCATCGCGACGTCGCGCAATTCCGCGATCGCCTGCCGGCGCGCATGCAGGCCGCCGCGCTTGCCGAGCGTAATCAGCTTTTCCACGATCGGCCGCAGATCCTTGGCCTTCGGCAACGTGGTGATGATCTGCTCGTGCTTGATCAGCGCGGCCGCCATGTTGGCGAACATGGCGCGGCGATGCTCGGCCGTGCGGTTGAGCTTGCGGTAGACCTTGCCGTGACGCATCAGTAATGATCCTCGAAGCGCTTGGCGAGCTCGTCGATGTTCTCCGGCGGCCAGCCCGGGACTTCCATTCCGAGATGCAGGCCCATCTGCGCCAGCACTTCCTTGATCTCGTTGAGCGACTTGCGGCCGAAGTTCGGCGTGCGCAGCATCTCGGCCTCGGTCTTCTGCACCAGGTCGCCGATGTAGACGATGTTGTCGTTCTTGAGACAATTGGCCGAGCGCACCGAGAGCTCGAGCTCGTCGACCTTCTTGAGGAACGCCGGGTTGAAGGCGAGGTCCGGAATGGCTTCCGCCGCGGCTTCGCGCTTGGGCTCCTCGAAATTGACGAACACGTTGAGCTGGTCCTGCAGGATGCGCGCCGCATAGGCGAGCGAATCCTCCGGAGTGATCGAGCCGTTGGTCTCGATCGAGAGCGTCAGCTTGTCATAATCGAGGATCTGGCCCTCGCGGGTGTTCTCGACCTTGTAGGAGACCTTGCGGACCGGCGAGTAGAGGCTGTCGATCGGGATGAGACCGATCGGCGCATCCTCGGGCCGGTTGCGTTCGGAGGCCACATAGCCCTTCCCGGTATTGATCGTGAACTCCATGCGGATCTCGGCGCCGTCGTCGAGCGTGCACAGCACCAGATCCGGGTTGAGGATGCCGATGTCGCCGACCGTCTGGATGTCCCCGGCCGTGACCTGGCCCGGCCCCTGTTTCTTCACCACCATGCGCTTGGGGCCGTCGCCCTGCATCTTGATGGCGATGTCCTTGATGTTGAGCACGATGTCGGTCACGTCCTCGCGCACGCCGGGGATCGACGAGAATTCGTGCAGCACGCCGTCGATATGCACCGACTGCACCGCGGCCCCCTGCAGCGAGGACAACAGAATGCGCCGCAGCGCATTGCCCAGCGTGAGCCCGAAGCCGCGCTCGAGCGGCTCGGCCACCACGGTGGCGGATCGTTTCGGATCGGCGCCGAGGCTGATATGGAGCTTTTCGGGCCTGATCAGTTCCTGCCAGTTCTTCTGAATCACGTTTTCACCATCGCGTTGAGCGGCGCGGCTCGGAGACCGGCGCATCCCACTCCGCCCCGTGGGTATCATGCGGCGGCAGCGGATCGCTCGAGGCGTCCGCCGGACAAAAAATCACACGCGCCGGCGCTTGCGCGGCCGGCAGCCGTTGTGCGGGATCGGGGTAACGTCGCGAATGGAAGTAATGGTGAACCCCGCAGCCTGCAATGCCCGCAGGGCCGATTCGCGGCCCGATCCGGGCCCCGCGACCTCGACCTCGAGGGTGCGCATGCCATGTTCCATCGCCTTCTGGGCGGCGTCCTCGGCCGCAACCTGAGCCGCGAACGGCGTCGATTTGCGCGAGCCCTTGAACCCTTTCGTTCCCGCCGAGGACCAGGCGATCGTATTGCCCTGAGCATCGGTGATGGTGATCATCGTGTTGTTGAACGACGCATTCACGTGCGCGACGCCCGAGGCGATGTTCTTGCGTTCGCGCCGACGGACGCGGGCAGTGGCTTCCTTACCCATGATGCTCGATCCTTTCGCGGCTCGGCTGCATGAGCCCGCGCCGCTGCAACTCTTCAGCCCCGACTTGTCTCGCTGCTACTTCTTCTTGCCCGCGATCGGCTTGGCCGGGCCCTTGCGGGTGCGGGCATTGGTGTGGGTGCGCTGGCCGCGCACGGGCAAGCCGCGGCGGTGCCTGAGCCCCCGATAGCAGCCGAGATCCATCAGCCGCTTGATGTTCATCGCCACTTCGCGCCGCAGATCGCCCTCGACCATGTAGTCCCGGTCGATCACTTCGCGGATCTGCAGCACTTCCTGGTCCGTCATTTGCGACACGCGCCGGGGCGCCGGAATCCCGACCTTGTCCATGATTTCCTGGGCCTTGCGCGCGCCGATGCCATGGATGTATTGCAGCGCGACCACCACGCGCTTGTTGGTCGGGATGTTCACGCCGGCGATTCGGGCCACGATTTTCGCTCCTGTCGCCGGGCGTTTGCCGGCTGTGTTCGAGGCGGAAACGACATAACGCCGTACCGACGCTGCCCCCTCCTTGCGGGGAGGCGGCGTCGTCGGTTGAGCTCTTGCCAAACGGATGCGGCTAAATACTGGATTTCCCGTGCTTTCGTCAACCTCCACCCGCCGCGATTTTCACCCCCAACGCCCGATCGATCGCCGCCGTGACGGCGTCGATCGAATCCATGCCGTCGACGCGCCGGAGCAGGCCTTTTTTCCCGTAATAGTCGAGTAAAGGCGCCGTCTGCACGCGGTAGGCGTGAAGACGCGTCTTGAGCGCCTCCGGATTGTCGTCCGGGCGCACCTTCTCGCCCCGTGCCTCCATCTGCGCGATTCGCGTCACGATGCGGTCGAGCAGCGCCTTTTCGTCCACCCGGATCTCGATCACGGCATCGAGCTTCAATTTTTTGCCCGCCAGCATGCGCTCGAGCGCCTCGGCCTGCGGAACCGTGCGCGGGAACCCGTCGAGGATGAAGCCGTTCCTGGCGTCCGGCTGGTCGATCCGGTCGGAAACGATGCCGACCACCACCTCGTCCGGCACCAGATCGCCGCGCGCCATGATGTCCTTGGCCTTGCGCCCGACCGGCGTGCCGGCACGCACGGCGGCGCGCAACATGTCGCCGGTCGAGAGCTGCACGATGCCGTGCTTCTCCACCAGGCGCTGTGCCTGGGTACCCTTCCCGGCGCCGGGGGGCCCGAGCAGGATCAGCCTCATCGGCGGCGGCCCCGCAGCTTGGAGCGCTTGATCAAGCCTTCGTATTGATGCGCCAGCAGATAGCCCTGGATCTGCGCGACCGTATCCATCGTGACGCTGACCACGATCAGCAACGAGGTGCCGCCGAAATAGAACGGAACGGCCAGGTAGGTGATCAGCATCTCCGGGATCCAACACACCAGCGCCAGATACGCGGCGCCCACGACGGTGATGCGGGTGAGCACGTAATCGATGTACTCGGCGGTCCGCTCGCCGGGCCGGATGCCGGGAATGAAGCCGCCGTGCTTCTTGAGGTTCTCGGCAGTGTCGGTCGGATTGAACACCACCGCCGTATAGAAGAACGCGAAGAACACGATCAGCGCGATATAGAGCGCCATGAACGCCGGCCGGCCGTGACCGAGCTCGGTGGTGATGATGTTCAGCCATTCCGGCCCCTTGCCGGTATTGAAATTGGCGACCGTCGTCGGCAACAGCAGCAGCGAGGACGCGAAGATCGGCGGAATCACCCCCGAGGTGTTGAGCTTGAGCGGCAGGTGCGAGGACTGCCCCTCGAACATCTGGTTCCCGACTTGCCGCTTCGGGTATTGAATCAGCAGCCGGCGCTGCGCGCGCTCCATGAACACGATGAACGCGATGACCGCCACCGCCATCACGATCACGCCGAGGATCACGCCGGTCGACAGCGCGCCCTGGCGTCCGAGCTCGAGCGTGCCGGCGATGGCCGAAGGCAGCTGCGCCACGATTCCGGACAGGATGATCAGCGAAATGCCGTTGCCGATGCCGCGCGCGGTGATCTGCTCGCCGAGCCACATCAGGAAGATGGTCCCGCCGGTCAGCGTGATCACCGTCGAGATGCGGAAGAACCAGCCGGGATCGGCGACGACGCTGCCCGCGCCCTCGAGCCCGAGCGCGATGCCGTAGGCCTGGAACGCGGCGAGCACGACGGTGAGATACCGCGTGTATTGATTGATGACTTTGCGGCCCTGCTCGCCCTCCTTCTTGAGCTGCTCAAGGGTCGATGACACCGTCGTCATCAGCTGGAGGATGATGGATGCCGAGATGTACGGCATGATGTTCAGGGCGAAGATCGCCATCCGGTGGATGCCGCCGCCCGAGAACATGTTGAACATGCCGAGAATGCCGCCGGCCTGGCTGCGGAAGATCTGGTCCCAGGCGGAGGGATCGATGCCCGGCAGCGGAATGTAGGTTCCCAGGCGATAGACGAGCAGCGCGCCGAGCGTGAACCAGATGCGTTTCTTGAGTTCCTCGGCCTTGGCGAGCGCCGAAAAATTCAGGTTGGCCGCCAATTGTTCCGCTGCAGAGACCATGCGTCAGCTTTCCTTCTCCGCCGCGCCCTTCGCACAGGGTCGCGCGCCGCGAGGCCTATATAGGGCTCAGGCGGCGGTTTCGCCCGTCTGCGGTTTTGGCGCCAGCACCGTGACCGAGCCGCCGGCCTTTTCGACGGCCGCGACCGCGGATTTCGAAGCTCCGGCGACCGCGAAGGCAAGCTTGGCGCTGAGCTCGCCCCCGCCGAGAAGCCGCACCCCGTCCCTTGCCCGGCGCAGCACGCCCGCCTTCACCAGCGCCTCGACGTCGACCCGAGCCGCGGGATCGAGCCGGCCCGCGTCGATCGCCTGCTGGACCCGACCGAGGCTCACCTCGTTGAAGCGCTTGCGGAAAATGTTGTTGAACCCGCGCTTGGGCAGCCGCCGATGCAGCGGCATTTGCCCGCCTTCGAAGCCCTTGATGGCAACGCCGGAACGCGCCTTCTGGCCCTTGACGCCGCGCCCACCGGTCTTGCCCTTGCCGGAGCCGATGCCGCGGCCGATGCGGCGCCCGGCCTTGCGCGCGCCGGGATTGTCGCGCAGCTCGCTCAGCTTCATCGCTCCTCTCCTTCCACCCGCACCAGATGCTGGACCTTGGCGATCATGCCGCGGGTCTCCGCCGTGTCGGGCAGCTCCGATACCCGATCCATCCGGTTGAGCCCGAGCCCGATCAGGGTCTGGCGTTGGTCGTACTTGCGGCGGGAGGGGCTTCCGACCTGCCGCACCTTGATCTTCGTTCCACTGGCCATGCCGTGCTCCCGGCGCCTGCCGCGCTCGCCCTAGTCCGCCGCCGCGTCGGCACCGCCGTCCCGGCGACGCGCCTGCAGGGCCGAGACCTTCAGATTGCGCCGTGCCGCAACCGAGCGCGGGCTGTCCTGCCTCTTGAGCGCGTCGAAGGTCGCGCGCACCATGTTGTACGGATTGGAAGATCCGATCGATTTCGCCACCACGTCCTGCATCCCGAGCGTCTCGAACACCGCGCGCATCGGGCCGCCGGCGATGATGCCGGTGCCGGGCGGGGCGGCGCGCAGCAAGACCTTGCCCGCGCCGTGACGCCCGAGCACGTCGTGATGTAGGGTGCGGCCCTCGCGCAGCGGCACGCGGGTGAGGCGGCGCTTGGCCGCATCGGTCGCCTTGCGGATCGCCTCCGGCACCTCGCGCGCCTTGCCGTGGCCGTAGCCGACGCGGCCCTTCTGGTCGCCGACGACCACGAGCGCCGCAAATCCGAAGCGCCGGCCGCCCTTGACCACCTTGGCCACGCGGTTGATGTGCACGAGCTTGTCGACGAACTCGCTGTCGCGGTCTTCCCGCTCGCGTTCACGTGCCATGCTGTTTCATCCTGGTTCGGGTCCTTCGCCCGCAATCTAGATTCTAGAAGCTCAATCCGCCCTCGCGGGCGGCGTCGGCCAGCGCCTTGACGCGTCCGTGAAACAAGTACCGGCCGCGATCGAACACGACTTCCTTGATGCCCTTGGCGAGCGCGCGCTCGGCAACGAGCTTGCCCACCGCCTTGGCGGCAGCGATATCGGCTCCGGTCTTCAGCCCGTCCCGCATCGGCTTTTCCAGCGAAGATGCGGCCGCGAGCGTCTCGCCTTTGCCGTCGTCGATGACCTGCGCATAGATGTGCTTCGACGAGCGGTGGACGCAAAGCCGCACCCTCGAACCCGCCGCAAACTTGACGGCCCGTCGCACGCGCGCCTCGCGCCGGCCGACCGCCTTGCGATCCTGCGCCATCAACAGCTCCCGATCACTTCTTCTTGCCTTCCTTGCGGAAGATGTACTCGCCCGCGTATTTGACGCCCTTGCCCTTGTACGGCTCGGGCGGCCGGAACGCGCGGATCTCGGCCGCGACCTGTCCGACCTTCTGCCGGTCGATGCCGCTGACCACGATCTCGGTCGGCCGCGGCGTCACGATCGCGATGCCGTCGGGGATCGGATAGGCGACGTCGTGGCTGTAACCGAGCGAAAGCTGCAGGTTCTTGCCCTGCACCGCCGCACGATAGCCGACGCCGGTGATCTCCAATCGCTGCTCGAAGCCCTTGGTCACGCCGGCGACCAGATTGTTGACCAGGGAGCGCGACAGGCCCCACATGGCCCGTGCACGATTGGTCTCGAACCGCGGCGCCACCACGACGCCGCCGGCCTCCATTTTCGGCACGATATCGTCGTGCAGCACGACCTCGAGCGCGCCCTTCGGCCCCTTCACCTTGACCGTCTGGCCCTCGACGCTGGCGGTCACGCCTTGCGGCACCGCGACCGCCTTCTTACCGATGCGAGACATGGCTTCTCTTCGCTTTCCCGGTCAGAACACCGTGCACAGGATTTCCCCTCCGACGTTCTGATCGCGCGCCTCGTGGTCGGCCATGACGCCCTTGGGCGTCGACAGGATCGACACGCCGAGCCCGTTGTTGATGCGCGGCAGGGTCTTGACCGAGGCATAGACCCGTCGCCCCGGCTTCGACACCCGGGCGATCTCGCGGATCACCGGCTCGCCGTCGAAATATTTCAGCTCGATGTCGAACTCGGTGCGACCGTTGTCGTATTCCACCGTGGAATAGCCGCGGATGTAGCCTTCGCTCTTGAGCACGTCGAGCACGCGTGCGCGCAGCGTCGATCCGGGGGTCGACACTTTGGACTTGTTGCGCATCTGCGCGTTGCGGATGCGGGCGATCAGATCGCCGAGCGGATCGTTCAGAGCCATCGTGCGCTCCTCCTCACCAGCTCGATTTGACCAGGCCGGGGATGACGCCCTTGGCGCCGAGCTCCCGCAAGGCGATGCGGCTCATCCTGAGCTTGCGATAAAAACCGCGCGGGCGCCCGGTGATCTCGCAGCGATTGCGGATCCGCGTGCTCGAGGAATTGCGCGGCAATTGCGCCAGCTTGAGCGCGGCTGCGAAGCGCTCCTCGGTCGGCAGCGCCTTGTCGCGCGCGACCGCCTTGAGCCGGGATCGCCGGCCGGAGAATTTCTTCGCCAGCTTGCGCCGCCGCTTGTTCTTCTCGATCGAACTCTTCTTCGCCATCTAGATCTCCTGGCTTTCCGCGTTTGAGGAAAGCTTCCTCACTGCCGGAACGGGAAATTGAATGCGGCGAGCAGCGCGCGCGCCTCATCGTCGGTCGCGGCGGTGGTGCAGACGACCACGTCCATGCCCCAGATTTCCGCCGTCTTGTCGTAGTCGATCTCCGGAAAGATGATGTGCTCCTTGATGCCGATGGTGTAATTACCGCGGCCGTCGAAGCTCTTCGCATTGAGCCCGCGGAAATCGCGGACCCGCGGCAGCGCGATGTTCACCAGCCGGTCGACGAAGTCGTACATCCGGGCCTTGCGCAGCGTGACCTTGCAGCCGATCGCCTGGCCCTCGCGCACCTTGAAGGTCGCGATCGACTTGCGCGCCTTGGTGATCACCGCCTTCTGCCCGGCGATCAGCGTGAGATCGGCGGCGGCGGATTCGACCTTCTTGCGGTCGGCGACGCCCTCGCCGATGCCCATGTTGATCACCACCTTGTCGAGCCTGGGCACCTGCAAGGCATTTTCGTAGCCGAACTGCTCGACGAGCTTGCCCTTCACGACTTCGTCGTAGAGCGCCCGCATGCGCGGCCTGTAAGCAACCTCAGCCATCGATCTCTACTCCCGAACGCCTGGCGACGCGCACCTTCTTGCCGTCGGGCAGCATCTTGAATCCGACCCGGGTCGGCTTGCCGTCCTTGGGATCGGCCAGCGCCAGATTCGACAGGTGCACCGACGCCTCCTTGGAGATGATGCCGCCGTCCTGGGTGGGCGTCTGGCGCTGGTGCCGCTTGACGATGTGCACGCCGCGCACCAGCGCCCGATCCTGCTCGCGCAGAACCCGGATCACCTCGCCGCTGCGTCCCTTGTCGCGGCCGGTGAGCACGACCACCTTGTCTCCCTTGCGGATCTTTGCCGCCATCACAGCACCTCCGGGGCGAGCGAGATGATCTTCATGTGGTTCTTGGCGCGCAATTCGCGCGGCACCGGGCCGAAGATGCGGGTGCCGACCGGCTCGGCCTGGGCGTTGATCAGCACCGCGGCGTTGCGGTCGAAGCGGATCACGGAGCCGTCCGGGCGGCGGATATCCTTCGAGACCCGGACCACGACCGCCTTCATCACTTCGCCCTTCTTGACGCGCCCGCGCGGGATCGCCTCCTTGACCGAGACGACGATGACGTCGCCCACGGTGGCGTACTTGCGCTTCGAGCCGCCCAGCACCTTGATGCACATGACGCGTCGCGCGCCGGAATTGTCGGCGACGTCGAGGTTGGTCTGCATCTGAATCATGACGCGTCTCGTTCTTTCTTGCTGCGCGCGCGGCGGTTCATTTCGCCCGTTTCTCGCCCCGGGCCACCGCCCAGCGCTTGAGCCTGGATATCGGCCGGTGCTCCTCGATCCACACGATGTCGCCTACCGAGAACTCGTTCTTCTCGTCATGGGCGTGATATTTCTTGGTGCGCCGCACCGTCTTCTTGAGCAGCGGATGCGTGAAGCGGCGCTCGACGCGGACGATCACCGTCTTGTCCTGCTTGTCGCCCACCACCGTGCCCTGCAGCATGCGTTTCGGCATTCCGATCTCCTCACTTCGCCCTGGGTTCGGCGACGCGCTTCTGGCGCGCGATGGTCTGGATCCGGGCGATGTCGCGCCGCACCTGCCGCACTCGCGCCGTATTCTCGAGCTGACCGGTCGCGCGCTGGAATCGCAGGTTGAACCGCTCCTTCTTGAGCTTGACGAGCTCGTCGTTGAGCTGGTCGAGCGTCATCAATCTTGCGTCCATAGCCTTCATCCTGAGCTTTCCCTATTCGGCGATGCGCTCGACGAACCGCGTTTTGACCGAGAGCTTCGCGGCCGCGAGCGCCAAGGCCTCGCGCGCGACGTCCACCGACACGCCGTCGATCTCGAACATGATGCGCCCGGGCTTGACGCGGCACACCCACAGCTCCGGCGTGCCCTTGCCCTTGCCCATTCGCACCTCGATCGGCTTCTTCGAGACCGGCACGTCCGGGAACACCCGGATCCACACCCGGCCGGCGCGCTTCATGTGCCGCGTCATCGCGCGCCGCGCCGCCTCGATCTGCCGCGCGGTGACGCGATCCGGCTCCACGGCTTTGAGCCCGTATTGGCCGAAATTGAGCTCGGTCGCCGAGGACGCCTTGCCGTGAATGCGTCCCTTGTGCGCCTTGCGGAACTTGGTCCGGACCGGTTGCAGCATGATGTGCGTTCCGTTCGTTCAAATCTTGCGGCGGCTCACGCCGCGTCGCGCCGGGGCCGGCCCACTTCGCTCTCCGCGAGCCGCTTATCCTGCGCCATCGGATCGTGCTCCATGATCTCGCCTTTGAAGATCCACACCTTGACCCCGCAGGTGCCGTAGGTGGTGAACGCGGTGGCGATGCCGTAGTCGACGTCGGCGCGCAGCGTGTGCAGCGGCACCCGGCCCTCGCGGTACCATTCCATTCGCGCGATCTCCGCGCCGCCGAGCCGGCCCGCGCAGTTGATGCGGATGCCCTCGGCGCCCAGCCGCATGGCCGATTGCACGGCGCGTTTCATCGCCCGCCGGAACGCGACCCTGCGCTCCAGTTGCTGGGCGATGGATTCCGCGACCAGCTGCGCATCGAGCTCGGGCTTGCGGATCTCCACGATATTGATGACCACGTCGGAATCGGTCAGCTCCGCCACGCGCCGGCGCAGCTTTTCGATGTCGGCGCCCTTCTTGCCGATCACCACGCCCGGACGCGCCGAATGAATCGTCACCCGGGCCTTCTTGTGCGGACGCTCGATCACGATCTTCGACACTGCGGCCTGCTTGAGCTGCTTCATGAGATCTTCGCGGATCTTCATGTCCTCGTGCAGCAGCACGCTGTAGCCGCCCTTGCCGGCGTACCAGCGCGAATCCCACGTCCGGTTGATGCCAAGACGCAGCCCGATCGGATTTACCTTCTGACCCATTGGTCTTCTCCAGCTATGCCTCGGCTTCGACCTCACGGACCACGATGGTCAGGTTGGCGAACGGCTTGAAAATTCTGCCCATGCGGCCGCGGCCGCGCGGCGTGAAACGCTTCAGGACCAGCGCCTTGCCGACATGCGCCTCGGCGACGACGAGATCGTCGACGTCGAGATCGTGGTTGTTCTCCGCATTGGCAATCGCCGATTCCAGACACTTGCGTACGTCGCGTGCGATGCGCTTGCGCGAGAACTCGAGATCCGCGAGCGCCGCGGCCACCTTCTTGCCGCGGATCAGCGTGGCAACCAGGTTTAGCTTCTGCGGCGAGATCCGCAGCATGCGGGACACCGCCTTGGCCTCGTTCTCGCCGAGGCTGCGTGCGCGCGCGCGCTTGCTCATGATCGCATCCCCTCGCCTCAGACGCGCTTTGCCTTGCGGTCGGCCGAGTGGCCGTAGAACGTCCGCGTCGGCGCGAACTCGCCGAACTTGTGGCCGACCATCTCTTCGGTGACCAGCACCGGAATGTGTTTCTGTCCGTTGTAGACCCCGAACGTCAGGCCGACGAATTGCGGCAGAATGGTCGAGCGCCGGCTCCAGATCTTGATGATCTCGTGACGGCCCGACGAGCGCGCCGCCTCCGCCTTCTTGAGCAGGTACCCGTCCACGAAGGGACCTTTCCATACCGAACGCGCCATGACTCGTCCTCTATTTCTTCTTCTTCCGCGCGTGGCGGCTCGAAATGATGAACTTGGTGGTGGACTTGTTCCGGCGGGTCTTCTTGCCCTTGGTCGGGAACCCCCACGGCGTGACCGGATGCCGACCGCCCGAGGTGCGGCCCTCGCCGCCGCCATGGGGATGATCGATTGGGTTCATGGAGACGCCGCGGTTGTGCGGTCGCCGGCCGAGCCAGCGCGTCCGCCCCGCCTTGCCGATGCTGATGTTCATGTGGTCGGGGTTGGAGACCGCGCCGACGCTGGCCATGCAGCGGCCGTGCACGAGCCGTTGCTCGCCCGAATTGAGCCGCAGGATCATGTAGTCCTGGTCGCGCCCGACGATCTGCGCATAGGCGCCCGCGGAGCGCGCCAGCTGCCCGCCCTTGCCGATCTTGAACTCGATGTTGTGGACGATGGTGCCCATCGGCATGTTGCTCATCGGCATGGCATTGCCCGGCTTGACGTCGACATGCTCGCCGGCCACGACGGTATCGCCCTGGGCGAGCCGTTGCGGCGCCAGGATGTAGGCGAATTCGCCGTCCTGGTAGCGCACCAGCGCGATGAATGCAGTGCGGTTGGGATCGTACTCGATGCGCTCGACGCGGCCGGTCACGTCGAATTTGCGCCGCTTGAAATCGATGCGGCGGTAGGACTGCTTGTGACCGCCGCCGCGAAAGCGCACGGTGGTCCGGCCGTTGTTGTTGCGCCCGCCCGACGCGCTCTTGCCCTCGGTCAAGGCCTTGACCGGCTTGCCTCGATAGAGGCTCGAGCGGTCGACCAGGACCAGCTGGCGGTGGCTCGGGGTGACCGGCTTGTAGGTCTTGAGTGCCATGGTGCCGCGCTCCCTCAAAGCCCGGTCGTGACGTCGATCCGGTGACCCTCGGCGAGAGTCACAATCGCGTTCTTGACGTCGGACTGAACTCCCGCGTGGCCGCGCGAGCTCTTGAACTTGCCCTTCCGCACCAAGGTATTGACGCTGGTCACCTTGACGTCGAACAGCTTCTCGACCGCCTCCTTGATCTGCGGCTTGGTCGCGTTCTTCGCCACCCGGAAGATCACCTGGTTGCGCTCGGAGGCAAGCGTCGCCTTCTCGGTGATCACCGGAGCGAGGATGACGTCGTAATGACGGGGATCCACCGGGCTCATGGGAAGCGCGCCTCCAATGCCTCGAGTGCGGCTTTGGTCAGCACCAGCTTGGTGCGCCGCAGGATATCGTAGACGTTGATGCCCTGAACGGGCAGCACGTCGATGTTGGGAATGTTGCGCGCGGCGCGGCAAAAATTGTCGTCGAGCTCGGCGCCATCGATGATGAGCGCGCTCGAGAACCCGAGCTTGCCGAAACGGGTCTGCAGCGCCTTGGTCTTTCCCGCTTCGAGGCTCGCATGCTCGATCACGACGATGTCGCCGTCCTTGGCTTTCGCCGAGAGCGCGTGCTTGAGCGCCAGCGCCCGGACTTTCTTCGGCAGATCGATGGCATGGCTGCGCACGACCGGGCCGAACGCGCGCCCGCCGCCGCGGAAGACATTGGCGCGCGCCGAACCGTGGCGCGCACTGCCGGTTCCCTTCTGGCGATAGAGCTTCTTGCCGGTCCGATTGATCTCGGACCGATTCTTCACTTTGTGCGTGCCGGCCTGGCGCTTGGCGAGCTGCCATTTGACGCAACGCTGCAGGATGTCCTGGCGCGGCTCCAGCCCGAAGATCGCGTCCTTGAGCTCGACCGAGCCCACCGCCTTGCCGTCGAGGGTGGTTACCTTGAGCTCCATGTCACGCCCCCTCGCCGCTCGCTTCGGCCGCCGAAGCCGGCGCCGCGGCCGCGGCTTCCGCCGCAGCGAGACGGAACGCGCCGGGCTTCGGCGCTTCCTTCGGCAGGCTCTTCTTCACCGCGTCGCGCACCGTGATCCAGCCGCCCTTGGCGCCCGGAACCGCGCCCTCGACCAGGATCAGGCCGCGCTCGACGTCGGTCTGCACCACCTTGAGATTGAGCGTGGTGACCCGCTCGACGCCGAGATGGCCCGCCATCTTCTTGTTCTTGAAGGTCTTGCCAGGATCCTGACGGCCGCCGGTCGAGCCGTGCGAGCGATGCGAGATCGAGACGCCGTGCGAGGCGCGCAAGCCGGCGAAATTCCAGCGCTTCATCGCGCCGGCAAATCCCTTGCCGATCGAGGTGCCGGTCACATCGACATATTGGCCGATCACGAAATGATCGGCGGTGATCTCGGCGCCGACCGGGATCAGGCCCTCCTCGCTGACGCGGAATTCGGCGAGCTTGCGCTTGGGCTCGACCTTGGCGACCGCGAAATGCCCGCGCTCGGCCTTGCTCACGTTCTTGACCTTGCGGCCGCCGGATCCGAGCTGGAGCGCGACGTATCCGCCCTTCTCCTTGGTACGGTGCGCGACGACCTGGCAGTTCGCAAGCCTGAGCACCGTGACCGGCACGTGCTCGCCGGTCTCGGTGAACACCCGGGTCATTCCCATCTTCTGTGCGATCACTCCGGAACGCATCGGCTTCTTCCTCGGCTCGCGAATCCCGAACGGCTCAGAGCTTGATCTCGACGTCGACGCCAGCCGCGAGATCGAGCTTCATCAGCGCGTCCACGGTCTGCGGGGTCGGATCGACGATATCGAGCAGTCTCTTGTGCGTGCGCATCTCGAATTGTTCCCGGCTCTTCTTGTCGATATGCGGCGAACGATTGACCGTGAATTTCTCGATCCTGGTCGGCAGCGGAATCGGCCCCCGCACCTGCGCGCCGGTGCGTTTGGCCGTGTTGACGATCTCGCGCGTCGAGGCATCGAGAATACGATGGTCGAACGCCTTGAGCCGGATCCGGATGTTCTGGCCGTTCATGTGTTTCTAGACGATAAACGGCGGTAGACGGACGACGGATCTAACGTCGGCTCGCCTCTTCCCGTGTCTCTCGCCTCTCCTGCGTCCTGGGTTCCTGTCTGCCTCACTCGATGATCTGCGCGACGACGCCGGCGCCGACCGTGCGGCCGCCCTCGCGAATGGCAAACCGCAGCTTCTCCTCCATCGCGATCGGCACGATCAGCTCCACCGTCATCGTCACATTGTCGCCCGGCATCAC
>DASWCW010000058.1:0-5405 GCA_036395835.1 Xanthobacteraceae bacterium | reverse complement strand
GCCGGCGGCTGCGCGCTCGCCGAGGAAGCGTTGGCGGCGATGCGGAGCGATCGCGGCAACGACGTCGCCGGCCGGCTGGGCATCGCGCGGTTCTTCGCCGAGCACATGGCGATCGCGAGCGGCGGCCTCGAGCGCGAGGTGATCGGCGGCGCCGACGCGATCCTTGCCGCGCCAGCGGCGCTCGCCGGCTGATCCCGGCGCACAGGAGCTCACGCGATGACGACGCTGCAGGGCAAGACGTTGTTCATCACCGGCGCCTCGCGGGGCATCGGGCTCGCGATCGCGCTCAAGGCCGCGCGCGACGGCGCCAACATCGCGATTGCGGCCAAGACCGAGGCGCCGCATCCCAAGCTCCCGGGCACGATCTACACCGCGGCCACGGAAGTCGAGCAGGCCGGAGGCCGCGCCCTGCCGCTCGTGGTCGACGTGCGCGACGAGCAGGCGGTCAAGAATGCGATCGACAAGACCGCCGCGACGTTCGGCTCGCTCGACATCGTCGTCAACAACGCCAGCGCCATCCAGCTCACCGGAATCGCCGAGACCGACATGCGCCGTTTCGATCTCATGCACCAGATCAACGCGCGCGGCACCTACATGGTCTCCAAATACGCGATCCCGCATCTCCAGCGGGCGGCGAACCCGCACATCCTGACGCTCTCCCCGCCGCTCGACATCCAGGAGAAATGGTTCGCGCCGCACACCGCCTATTCGATGGCCAAATACGGCATGAGCCTCGTGGTGCTCGGATTGGCCGGCGAGCTCAGACCCAAGGGGATTGCCGTCAACGCGCTGTGGCCGCGCACCACGATCGCCACCGCGGCGATCCAGAATCTCCTGGGCGGCGACATGCTGATGCGAAGGTCGCGCAGCGCCGACATTCTCGCCGACGCCGCCTATCGGATCTTTCTCAAACCCGCCCGCGGCTTTTCGGGAAATTTCCTGATCGACGACACCTTCCTGGCCGGCGAGGGGATCACCGATTTCGAAGGCTACCGCGTCGATCCGAGCGAGCCGCTGGCGCCGGATTTCTTCGTGCCGGACGACAGCACGCCGCCGGCGGGCGTCAGCCTGGCGGCGAGGATTTGAGCGGCATGTCGACCCTGCTCGTCACCCATAACGCCTGCCTCGAGCATCTGACGCCGCTCGGCCATCCGGAGCGTCCGGACCGGCTGCGCGCGATCGAGCGCGTGCTCGAGCACGAGCGCTTCATGCCGCTGGCGCGCGAGCATGCGCCGCGCGCGGCGCTGGAAATCGTCGCGCTGTGTCATCCGCAGGAATACATCGAGCAGATTCGCGACGCGGTGCCGCAGGACGGGCTGGTGCGCCTCGATGCCGACACCTCGATGTCGCCCGGCAGCTTCGAAGCGGCAACGCGCGCGGTCGGCGGTGCGACGCTTGCGGTCGACGAGGTGATGACCAAGAAGGCCGCGAACGCCTTCGTGGCGATTCGCCCGCCCGGGCATCATGCGGAACCCGCGGTGCCGATGGGCTTCTGCCTGTTCAACAACGCGGCGATCGCCGCGCGCCACGCCCAGCGCCGCCACGGCGCCGAGCGCGCGGCCATCGTCGATTTCGACGTGCACCACGGCAACGGCTCCCAGGCGATCTTCTGGGCCGATCCGACCGTGATGTATTGCTCGACGCACGAGATGCCGCTCTATCCCGGCACCGGCTCGACCTCCGAGCGCGGCGAGCACGACAACATCGTCAACGCGCCGCTGCGGGCGGGCGACGGCGGGCCGCAGTTCCGCGAAGCCTTCGAGACCGCCATTCTTCCCCGGCTGCACGAGTTTCGGCCGGACTTCATCGTGATCTCCGCCGGCTTCGACGCGCACATGCGCGACCCGCTTGCGAACCTCAACCTGTCCGAGGCGGATTTCGGCTGGGCGACGCGAAAGATCCTGGAGGTCGCCGATGCGAGCGCCGACGGCCGCGTGGTGTCGGTGCTCGAAGGCGGCTACGACCTCGAAGGCCTAGCGCGCTCGGTAGCCGCGCATGTCACCGCGCTGATGCGGGCGTGAGCTCGCTTGGCCGGGATGCCGGCGCCGAGTATAAGACGCAGCATCGAAAATTGGGAATGAGCCGATGGCCGACAACGCCGACGTGCCGCAGCTCTCGTTCGAGAAGGCGCTCGCCGAGCTCGAATCGATCGTGCAGAAGCTCGAGCGCGGCGATGTCGCGCTCGAGGAATCGGTGGCGATCTACGAGCGCGGCGAGGCCCTCAAGCGTCGCTGCGAGGAGCTGTTGCGCCAGGCCGAAGCCCGGGTCGAGAAGATCACGCTCGACAGCTCCGGCAAGCCGACCGGCACCGAGCCGCTCGACGTCGGCTGAACCGTTTCCGGAACCAGAATGGGTCGGGCCGGGCCGCGATTTTTTCGGCAACATGCTTGGATTCGCGGCAGTTTTGTATAAAGAATGCCGCGTGCGTCGTTGCCGTGCCGGTCACGGTCGGCCAAGAAGGTCGGGATACCGAGGAGAGGGGGGCGGATGAACCAAAACTTGTTGAAGCTCGCCGCGCGCGTGGCCTGTGTCGCGCTCGTGGTGAGCGTCGTGTTTCCGCTGGGCCGCATGCTGTTTCCCTATGTGGGGGCCGAATTCGGAGTACTGCAATTCAGCGCGCTCGAAGCCGTGCTGAGCACGACGGTGGGCTTCGGCATTTACACGGCATTCTTTGGCTAGCGCCGGCAAAGCCGGGCTTTAGGCTCGCAGCCGGCGCCGCGGGCCGGAGCGCGCGCGGGAACGAATCCTTCGCTGGTCGCCGGCGTGCCGCGTTGTTATTGGAGCGGCATGAGCGCCCGCCTGCGCGCCGATCGCCTGCTCGTCGAGCGCGGCCTGTTCTCGAGCCGCGCCAAGGCCCAGGCCGCCATCGCGGCCGGGCTCGTCACCGCCAACGCAAACTTGGTCCAAAAAGCTTCGGACGAACTCCCGGTCGATGCGGAACTCTCCGCGTGCGCCGCGCACCCCTGGGTGTCGCGCGGCGGGCTAAAGCTTGCGGCGGCGCTCGATCACTTCCGCATCGATCCGCGCGGCCGCGTGTGCCTCGACGTCGGCGCCTCGACCGGCGGATTCACCGATGTGCTGCTCTCCCGTGGAGCAAGGCTCGTCTATGCGCTCGACGTCGGCCGCGATCAGCTCGACGCGCGGCTGCGCCGACGGCCCGACGTGATCTCGCTCGAGCAGACCGACATCCGCGCGCTCGATCCGCGGCGCCTCCCGGAGCCGCCGGATCTCATCGTCGTCGACGTGAGCTTCATCTCGCTCGAGCGGGTGCTTCCCGGTGCGCTGCGGCTCGCGCGATCCCCCGCCGCGCTCGTTGCGCTGATCAAGCCGCAGTTCGAGGCCGGCCGTGGCAGCGCCAAAAAGGGGATCGTCCGCGATGCCGCGGTCCAGGCGCGCGTCTGCGAGAAAATCGTCGATCTCGTCGCCTCGCTCGGCTGGAAGGTCGCGGGTCTCCTGCCGTCGCCGGTGCTCGGCCGCGAAGGCAATCGCGAGTTCCTGCTCGGGGCGCGGCGTGACTGAGCGGCTGGCGATCGCCAGGATGGGCCATCGCGGCGACGGAGTAGCCGAAATCCGCGACCAGGCCGTCTATGTGCCCTACGCCCTGCCCGGAGAAACCGTCGAGGTCGAGGCGGTGCCGGGTCATCTCGACCGGCGGCGCATGCTGGCCGTGAATGTGCCTAGTCCCGACCGCGTTGCCCCGATCTGCCCGCATTTCGGCACCTGCGGCGGCTGCGCCGTCCAGCATTGGAGTCTCGCGAGCTATCGCACGTGGAAGCGCGGCCTCGTGGTGGAGGCATTGGCGCAGGCCGGGCTGGAAGCTGCGGTCGGCGATGTCATCGATGCGCACGGGGAGGGGCGGCGGCGCGCCGTGTTCCATGCCCGCTGGCGCGGCCACGGCATTCTCGAGGTCGGATTTGCGGCGAGCCGCAGTCATCGCATCGTGGATATCGACCGCTGCCCGGTGCTCGCGCCGGCGCTCGATGGCGCGATCGACGCCGCCTGGGACCTTGCGGAAATCGTCGAGCAAAAGGGCAAGCCGCTCGACATCCAGGTGACGGCGACCGCAGGGGGGCTCGATGTGGATCTGCGCGGCTCGGGAGCCCTGCCGGCGGAGATGATGATGCGGCTCGCCCAGGCCGCGGAGGCGCATCGGCTCGCGCGCCTGACCCGCCATGGCGAGCTTGCCGCGCAGCGCGCGGTCCCGGCGGTGCGCATGGGCAAGGCCGCGGTCGCCTTGCCGCCCGGCGCGTTCCTGCAGGCGACGGCGGAAGGCGAGGCCACGCTCGCCCGGCTCGTCCGCGCCCATGCCGCCGGGGCCCGCAACATCGCCGATCTGTTTTGCGGGATCGGCCCGTTCGCGCTGCGTCTCGCGGAACGCGCCCGGGTCACGGCCGCGGATTCCGATGCCGCCGCGCTCGCGGCGCTGAGCGAGGCCGCCAAATCCACGCCTGGGCTCAAGCCGGTCGCGACCGAGCGGCGCGACCTCTTCCGCCGGCCGTTCGCCGAGCCGGAGCTCGGCCGGTTCGACGCCGTGGTGTTCGATCCGCCGCGGCAGGGCGCGCTGGCGCAGGCGCAAAAGCTCGCGCGCTCCCACGTCCCGGTCGTCATCGCCGTGTCCTGCAATGCCGCGACGTTCGCCCGCGACGCGCGCGTTCTCCTCGACGGCGGCTATCGGCTCGAGGCGGTGACGCCGGTCGATCAGTTCCGCTACACGCCGCACGTCGAGATCGCGGCGCGGCTCGTGCGGTGAGGCGGGCTCGGTCTAGCCCTCCAGCGCCTCGGTCGAGACGATCTCGATGCCGAAGCCGGCGAGGCCGACGTAGATGCGGTGGCTCGAGGACAACAGCCGGATCGAGGAGATGCCGAGGTCTTTGAGGATCTGGGCGCCCAGTCCGACCTCGCGCCATTGCCGGCTGCGGGCGGCCTCCGCCGCGCTCGATTCCTGCGGGATCGCCGTCGTCGGCACGCCGGCGGCGCCGTCGCGCAGATAGACGATGACGCCCGAGCCCTCGCGCTTGAACCGCTGCAACGCCGCGTGGATGGGCTTGGCGCCGCCGATCACGTCGCCGACCACGTCGGCGCGATGCAGTCGCGCGAGCACGTTGCGGCCCGCGCCGATCCGGCCGTAGACGAACGCCATGTGGTGCACTTCGTCGAATGGCGTGACATAGGCGTAGCCCTTGAGCGAGCCGATCTCGGAACGGACCTCGAATTCCGCGACCCGCTCGATCAGCTTGTCGCGGGCTTGGCGATAGGCGATCAGGTCCGCGACCGAAATCGTCTGCAAGCCGTGGCGCTCCGCGAAGGCCGCGACCTGCGGCCCGCGCATCACCGCGCCGTCGTCGTTCATCAGCTCGGCGAGCACGCCGACCGGCGGCACGCCGGCGAGCCGGCACAGGTCGACG
>DASWCW010000057.1:0-10839 GCA_036395835.1 Xanthobacteraceae bacterium | reverse complement strand
CTGCGAGCTCGTCAACGAAGTGATGTACGCCTGCGTGCAGTTTCACGGCGGCATGGGCTACATGCGCGAAAGCACGATCGAGCGCATGGCGCGCGACGCGCGCGTGCACTCGATCGGCGGCGGCGCCACCGAGGTCATGCTGGAAGAGGTCGCCAAGCGCCTGCGGCGCTGAGGAACGGCGCCGCACCGCGAGCGGCGCGGGAGTAGCGCAGCACCTTCCGGCCGCTGAACAACCCGCAAGCGGGATCAATAAGTTAGGTCAGTTCATTTCGCCAAAATACATCTTGTAGATAGGCGCAATCCCAGCATTGCAACTTTTACTGGTGCTCTGGATTTCTCGCCGGCGCGGCGCGCGATCCGGGCCACGAACGTCGAATCGCGTGCCTGTGCCCGCACTCCGGATCTTGCGTGCGTGGTCGTGCAAGCCGGAGTATTCTGCGCCGACACGGCGGCCGCCGACGGCGAGATCGCCGATCCAGGGAGGAAAGCAATGGGGTTCGCACGGATTCTCGCCGTTCCGGCGATCGCGCTTACTGCCGCAACGAGCTCCGCCGTCGCGCAGAAACGCTATGACCCGGGCGCCAGCGACACCGAGGTCAAGGTCGGCAACATCATGCCCTACAGCGGGCCGGCCTCGGCCTATGGCGTGATCGGCAAGACGGAAGCCGCGTATTTCAACAAGGTCAATTCCGAAGGCGGCATCAACGGCCGCAAGATCGTGTTCATTTCCTATGACGACGGCTACAGCCCGCCCAAGACGGTGGAGCAGGCGCGCCGGCTCGTGGAGAGCGACGAAGTGCTGCTGATCTTCAACAGCCTGGGGACGGCGCCGAACACCGCGATCCAGAAATACATGAATGCCAAGAAGGTGCCGCAGCTGTTCGTCGCGACCGGCGCCGCCAAATGGAACGATCCCAAGCATTTTCCTTGGACCATCGGCTACCAGCCGAGCTACCAGCACGAGGGGCAGATCTACGCGAAATATCTGCTGCAGAACCACCGCAACGGCCGCGTCGGGATTCTGTATCAGAACGACGATTACGGAAAAGATTACCTGAAGGGTCTCAAAGACGGCCTGAGCGGACAGATGCAGGTCGTCGCCGAGTTTCCCTATGAAGTCTCCGACACCACGGTGGATTCCCAGATCGTCAACCTCAAGGCTTCCGGCGCCGACGTGTTCTACAACGTGGCGACGCCGAAATTCGCCGCGCAGGCGATCCGCAAGACCGCCGAGGTCGGCTGGAAACCGATGCACCTGCTCAACGGCGTGTCGGCCAACATCGGCGCGGTGCTCAAGCCCGCGGGCTTGGAGAACTCCGTCGGCATCCTGTCGGCCGCCTATTTTAAGGATCAGACCGACCCGGTCTGGAAGGATGATCCCGGCTACAGGGAATGGGCGGCGTTTCTCGACCGGTACTACCCGGATGCGGACCGCACCAACAGCTCGGTCGTGAGCGGCTATCTATCCGCGCAGGCCCTGGTCCAGGTGCTCAAGCAATGCGGCGACGATCTCACGCGCGACAACGTGATGAAACAGGCGGCGAATCTCAAGAACGTGGAGTTCGGAATGCTGCTGCCGGGGATCACGGCCAATACCGGTCCGGAGGATTATGCGCCGCTCAAGCAGATGCAGATGCGGCGCTTTACCGGCGCGCACTGGGAGCTGTTCGGTCCGGTGATCATGGCTCAGCTCGGGGGCAGCTGAGCGCGGCGGCGCGCGCAGGCGCCGAGCCGATTGCGATGCGCGGACCCGCCGCGCATCGACATTTCATTGCTGCAACCAAGAAAGCGCGGATGGCCGTGCCTGACACGGCCGCGACGGCAGCCTGGAACGCGATCGGTGCGGCAGCGCTCAGACCGCTTCCTTGAGGTCCTTGGACGCGCGGAACGCGACTTTCTTGCTGGCCTTGATCTTGATCGGCTCGCCGGTCGCCGGATTGCGTCCCATCCGAGCGGCGCGGTGGCGCACCTGCAAGATGCCGAGCCCGACGAGGCGCAGACGGTTGCCCTTCTTCAGGTGCTTGACGATGCTGTCCACCATGTCGTTGAGCATCGTCTCGGCCTGCTTCTTGGCGACTTCATGCTTCTCGGCAAGCTCCGCCGCGAGGTGCTTGAGGGTGACGGTCGGTTGGGGCTTCCCCGATTTCTTGGCTGCCATTGTCGATCCACTCCTGTTCGAGAGACTTGCAAAAAGGCTTGAGAGACTGGCGTCCGACGCCGCAGATTGCGGCCTAGATCCATACGAGATTCGGGCTCGCCGTGCCACGGTGATCCATGGACATGCCGTCCTAAAGGCCAAATGCGGCCGGGGTCAATACGCATCAGGCAGGGCGCGGCGCCGGCTGGGGCGGTCCCGCTGCCGGCGCGAAGACCGAATCTATCTTGTAAAACAAGGAGTTGGACCGATCCTCTCGGCCTGGGCCGCAATGTCCCGCGGGCTCATCGCGTCGGTGTTTCCAACTGGAATCAGGCGGCCGCACGTTCCGTGCGAGCTGTCGCGGGTTCGCCAAAGCGCCGTGTCAGCTCAGATAGGCCAGGCGCTTGCGCTCGATGAGATCGAAATCGATCATCCCGCCGACGCCCGGCACTTGCGGGCAGCGCGCGAGCCCGTCCTTGCCGATCTCGATGTCCTCGACGAGCCCGTACTTGTGCGCCCCGTGCGGCAGCAGCACCTCGAAATAGGTGGTGTTGCGGATCGCGCAGGCGAAGTGCAGCTGAGCGACATTGTTGAGCGAGTTGCCGCCGTGATGCACCTCGTAATTCATGTGGAACGCTTCCGCGAGGTGCGCGGCTTTCAGCATGGTGGTGAGCCCGCCCTTCACCGCGATGTCGCCGCGCAGCGCATCGGTCGCGCGCTCGGTCAGCCACACCGCGTAGGTGCCGATGTCGCCCAGGGGATATTCGGTGGCGATGATCGGGATGTCGAGCTTCCGCCGAAGCTGCGCACACGAATAGATGTCCTCCTCGTTGAGCGGGTCCTCGAACCAGAGAAAGCCGAGCCGCTCGACGGCGCGGCCGACGCGCACGGCGTCGGGATAGCGATAGCTCCAGGTCGAATCCAGCATCAGCGCGAAGTCCTCGCCGACCGCCGCGCGCACGGCTTCGCATATCTTGATGTCCTCCGCGGGGTTCTGCGGCGGGTGAATCTTGTAGGCCTTCCAACCTTCGGCCTTGAACTGCGCCGCTTCCGCCGCATACGCGTCGCGGCTTTCCAGCATCTGGCTCGACGCGTAGGCGCCGATCGCCGCCCGCCCGCCGCCGAGAAACTGGTAGAGCGGCATGCCGGCCGCCTTCGCGGCGAGGTCCCACAGCGCCGTATCGCAAGCGCCGATCGCGCGCAGGCCGAGGTGGCGCTGGCGCGCCCGCATCGCGGCGTGCAGGTCCTCGCGCGCGAGCGGGTCCTTGCCGATGAGCACCGGTTTCAGAAACCGGATCAGCGCGCCGGCGTCGGTCTCCGCCGGGTTGACGGCGGACCCGAGAAAGGCATGGCCCTCGATCCCGGCATCGGTGCTGATGCGCAACAGCCCGAGATTGCTGCGGCCCGAAGTGTTCTGCGCGCCCTGCGTATACCTGGTCGGCGGTATGTCGTCCCAGGCGAACAGGGTCAGCTCGACGGCGTCGATCTTCATGGCATCCTCCCCAGGGAGGTGATGATCTAAAATAAGCCCTCCGGCGAGGATCCGAACCTCAATCATGTTCGCGCTGCGAGCCTGATCAATGGCACGCCGTATCTGGTCCTTGAACCTATTGCGGCGGCCTCTGGCAGCTCCCGCGGACGCATTGCAGCCCATGCCGACAGCCTATGTTCTTGATGATCCCGCCGCCAATCGTCGCGGGCCGCATGCTCCTCCTTCCCCGGAGAGAGTGATCCCGGCCCCGGAGGTCGGCGGGCCTCCAGGCGCGACACGAGTGCAGGTACCGCCACGGCAGAGCGGGGCTCGCGCAAAGCATTGCGCGTTGCTGCGGCACGCGAAACCCAGACAGGAGCCGCCGAAGAAACCCAGCTCGCAGATCTGATTGATGGCGCAATCATTGTCGGCGGTGCAACTCTGCGCCAACCCTCCAGACGTGGTCAGAATTGAGAGAAGGACGCCGGCGCCAAGGGCCAGTACCGTTCGGGTTATCGTCGCCATGGTGCGCCTCGTGACGTGCACGCCAAGTTTTCGGCACCCCCGCGGGCCGGGCCCGCATGCGCTTATCGCGGCGGTCTTTGGCACCTGCCATGGACGCACTGCAGCCCCTGCCGGCACCCGATGCTCTTGATGACACCCCCGCCCAGCCTTTGCGGGCCGCACGCTCCACCTACTGGCGCAGGACCAGTTCCGGTGCCGGATCCGGTGCCGGATCCGCCCGCGGGTCCCCGGCAAATCCCGGTATCACAAACACTACCCGGTCTCGTGCAATCGCGATTCGTGTTGCAGAATTCGAACTTGCACTCCCCAAAAAAGAAAAAATCCTTCCGACAGATGAAACCATCCCCGCAATCGGAATTGGCGCTGCAAAACGGAGTAAATAGTTGAGCAATTGCATCGGTGGGCGCAAAGCTCATGGCCAGCGCCGCAAAGCATAAGCATGCAATGGTTCCTGATCGGCCAAACATTTCAAACTATCCCCGCCGTTGCTGTAATTCCCGTCTTTCAACGGATGGTTTGCCGTCCAGATGAGCGTATCGCATCACGCGTATAGATCAAATGAAATAAGAGCTGCTGCGTGTGCGCGACGAGCGGCCGCTCCGTGCGCGACAACCTCGAGGCCGCGAGGCTACGACCGCTCAGGAATCGCGAGCCACCGCACCGCCGGTCGCTGAAGACGACCGCTTTCTTTTGATTCAGCATGAAGCGTACTCCTTCTCGATGGGGCCGCGGTTGCTCCCGCCCCGCCGAAATGGCGCGCTGCCCGCGGCCATGGTATGGCGCCATCGCCGCCACGCGCATAATGGAGACGAATGCCATGACCATCAAACGCCACGAGCCGTCGAAGATCCTCTCGAAGGTCGTCGAGGCCAATGGCTTCGTGTTCACCGCCGGGGTCGTCGCCGACGACCCCAAGCAGGACGCGAAGGGACAGACGCAGCAGATCCTCAGGGAGATCGATCGTTTGCTGGGATTGTGCGGCACCGACAAGAGCAAGGTCGTGAGCGCCACCATCTGGGTGCCGGACATCCGCCTGCGCGATGCCATGAACGAAGCCTGGAACGCGTGGACGGGCGGGCAGAATCTGCCCGGGCGCGCCTGCATCGAGGCCAAGCTCGCCGATCCGCGGCTCCTGGTCGAGATCGCCGTCGTCGCCGCCAAATGAGGCCCTGCGCCTGAGAGATGCCGCGCACTGCCAGGCCGCCCCCAGCGGGGGCTGCCGACGTGGTTCGCCTATGTAGCCCATCTGTGCTACGTGTCATCGCTCGATCATGGGCAAGACAGAAACCGTCCGAGCGCGAATCGAGCCGAAGCTGAAGCGAAGCGCCGAAGCCGTGCTCAAGAAGATCGGCCTCACTTCGAGCGAGGCGATCACGCTGTTCTATACACAGATCAAGCTCGCGAATGGTCTTCCGTTTCCGCTCCGCGTTCCGAACCGGGAGACAAAACGCGCCATTCGCGAGGCGCGGGCGCGCAAAAACGTCGAGAGTTTCGAGTCCGTATCGGAATGGGCAAAGAACGCGCGCTCGCTGTGAAACAGCTCGATGCGCCGGGTCACGCAGCGGATACAGTTCCGAAATGATCTCAAGCGGCAGAAGCGCCGCGGCAGGAATATCGAGGAGCTCGTTGCAGCAGTCGAGCTGCTTGCCGAGGAAGGCGCGCTCCCAGCGGCCTATCGTCCCCACCAGCTTTCCGGGGAATAGAAGGGCGTTTGGGCGTGCCATATCGAACCGGACTGGCTTTTGATCTATGAAATTACCGAGACGGAGCTGTTGCTGATCCGCACCGGACGCCATTCCGACCTGTTCGATTAAATGCTCGGTTCCGTCTGCAATGGCGCACGATCCCGGATCGGAACCACATGATGCCGCCCGCCGTCTCTCCTGTGGTCGCCCCGACCCATGCCGCGTAAAAATCGCCGCGCCGTCATCATCGGCGGCTCGATGTCGGGCCTGTTCACGGCGGCGTTTCTGCGCCGCATCGGCTGGGACGTCGACGTGTTCGAGCGCTCGCCGGTCGAGCTCGTCGGTCGCGGCGCGGGCATCACCACGCATCCCGAATTGCTCGACGCGCTCGAGAACAGCGGCGCCGGCACCCGCGAGCTCGGCATCGAAGTGCGCGAGCGCATCGCGATCGACCGCGACGGCCGCGTCCTCGGCGCGCGACCGCTGCGCCAGATTCTGACCTCGTGGGATCGGCTGCAGCGCCTGCTGCGCGAGACGATCGACCCCGCGCATTATCACCTCGGCTACAGCTTCGCGCGCGTCGATCAGGACGGCGGCGGCGTGCGCGTCTCTTTCGCCGAAGGCCGGACCGAGCGTGCCGATCTTCTCGTCGGCGGCGACGGCATCCGCTCCGCCGTGCGCGCCGAGCTCGCGCCGGACGTGCAGCCGATCTATGCGGGCTATTACATCTGGCGCGGCGCGCCGAACGAGGCGGATCTCGCGCCGCAGACGCGCGCGAGCATCTTTCCGTATTTCGTTTTCTTCCTGCCCGCGCGCCAGCAGGTCATCGGCTATCCGATCGCCGGGTTCGACAACGACCTGCGGCCCGGCCGGCGGCGGTACAATTTCATCTGGTACCGCGTCGGCGACGCGCGCGAGCTCGAGCGGATGTGCGTCGACGCCGACGGCCGGCAGCACAAGTTCTCGGTGCCGCCGCCGCTGATCCGCGAGGACCTGATCGCGCGGATGCGGGCCGACGCCGAGGCGATCATGCCGCCGGCGTTTCTCGACTGCCTGCGCAACATCGCGCGGCCGTTCTTCACGCCGATCTACGATTTCTCCGCCCCGCGCCTGGTCTTCGGCCGGGTCGCGCTGGTCGGCGATGCCGCCTCGACCGCGCGCCCGCACATGGGCTTCGGCGTCGCCAAGGCCGGCGGCGACGCGCAGGCGCTCGCCGCCGCGCTCGCCGCGCACGAGGACATCGACGCCGCGCTCGCGCACTATAACGCCGTGCGCCAGCCGATCGGCGAGCGCATCATGCGGCACGGGCGCAAGCTCGGCACCCATCTCGGTGTCGATCTCGAGCGCGAGGAGGATCGCAGGATGCACGCGCTGCTGCAGGACCCCGGCGCGATGATGGATTGGATCGCGGTGCCGAATTTTCTCGCGAGCGCAGCATGAGCGAGCTGCCGAAACCCGATTACGCGCGGAACCTGCGCATCATCGGCCATTGCGACCAGGGCGGCCGGCCCGACGGCGTGCAGATCATGGTGCATCGCGGCCACGCCTACGTCGGGCACATGTTCTCCAAGGGCTTCAGCATCATCGACGTGCGCGATGCCAAGAACCCGCGCGCGGTGAATTATCTCCCCGCCCCGCCCGGCACCTGGAACATCCATCTGCAGACCCACGACGACCTGCTGCTGGTGATCCACGCCAAGGACATGTTCGCGGCGGCGGAATTTGCCGACGAGCGCGCCTACTACCGCGGCCAGCTCGGCAAATCGGTCGAGACGGCGCAGGCAACGACCGCGGCCAGAACCTGGTCGGCCGGGCTTGCGGTCTACGACATTTCGCAGCCGCAATCGCCGCGCCGCATCGGCTTCCTGCCGGTCGAGGGCGGCGGCATCCATCGCATCTGGTACGTCGGCGGGCGCTGGGCCTACGTCTCGGCGCTGCTCGACGGCTTCACCGATTACATTTTCCTCACCGTCGACTTGGCGGATCCGAGCCATCCGCGCGAGGCCGGCCGCTATTGGATTCCCGGCATGCACCAGCGCGCGGGCGAGACGCCGTCCTGGCCGGCGACGAGCCGCTACGGCCTGCATCACGCCATCGTGCACGGCGACACCGCCTATGCGGCATGGCGCGACGCCGGCATGGTGGTGCTCGACGTCGCCGACCGCGCCGAGCCGAAGCTGATCGTGCATCGCAATTGGTCGCCGCCGTTCGGCGGCGGCACGCACAATTGCCTGCCGCTGCCGGATCGCGACCTGCTCGTCGTGCTCGACGAGGCGGTGCTCGACCATCAGGAGGACGGGCTGAAGCTCGTCTGGGTGTTCGACAATCGCGCGAAGCGCAACCCGATCAGCATCTCGACGTTTCCCACGCCCGCCGAGGCCGATTACGTCGCCAAGGGCGGTCATTTCGGCCCGCACAATATCCACGAGAACCGGCCCGGCAGCTTCGCGAGCTCCGAGCTGATCTTCGCGACCTATCAGAACGCGGGCGTGCGCGCCTTCGACATCCGCGATCCCTACCGGCCGGTCGAGGTCGGCGCGCTGGTGCCGCCGGCGCCGGCGCGCATGATGGACCATCGGCCCAACCGCGCGCGCGTCGTCCAATCCGCCGACGTGTTCGTCGATGCCGCCGGGCTGGTCTATTGCACGGATTACAATGCGGGGCTTTACGTGCTGGAGTTCGATCCGTGAGGTTGGCTTCGCCCGATCCGGATTTGGTAATTTGGCGCGGGCTCGATCTCGCGGTTCGCGGTCGGCGCGAATGATTTGATCACGGGAGGCGACGAATGGTTCACGATCCGGCGAACATGGCGGCGCATGCTTCGCCCGCCGACACCAGGCTGCGTCGGCTGTTGGGCGGCATGTCGATCTTCACCATGGTCATGACCGTTCCGCAGGTCCTGGCCATATGGGTCGGCCAGCAGGCCGCAGGCGTCTCGATCCTGTCGTGGAGCGCGTATCTCGCCTCCGCCGTGCTGTGGCTGTGGTTCGGGATGCGCCAGCACGACCGGAACATCTATTTGCCGTGCGTGGGCTGGATCGTGCTCGACGGCGCCGTGATCGTGGGCGCAATCGTTTACGGCTAGCCGCCGGCGTCGACCACCGCTCCTCACGATCGTTTCGACCGCGCGGCCCATCGCTCGGCCCATTGGCCAAGCGGCAGCAGCAGCCGGAGCAAGGCGCGACCCTCCGCGCTGAGCGAGTAGCCCTCGCCGCCGTGGATCACCAGCCTCGCCGCCCGCAGCTCCTTGAGCCGGGTGTTGAGCAGGGCCGGGTTGGTGTCGGCGGCGCCCTGCAGCGCCCGGAACGTCAAGGGCCCGCCGGACCGCGCCAGTTCCCACAGGACGCGCAGCGTCATCCTGCGGCCGAGCAGATCGAGCAGCGCCATCACCGGACGGCCGGTGCGCGAGCCGCGTACCCGCCGGCCGGGCCTCGGGATTCCCATGCTTTACTTTCCATAGCTCATGCTGTAGCTATGAAAACCATAGCACATGGAGCCGCCCATGTCCGCCCGGATCGCGTCGGCACGGCCGCCGTATTCTGCGGAGATTCAGGCCGCGTTCGACCGCATCATGCCGCCGGGCGTGTCTCCCTTGGTGCTCTTCACGACGCTCGCGCGCGATGCGCGGCTCTACGAGCGGTTCCGCGGCGGCGGCCTGCTCGACAAGGGGCACCTGACGCTCAGGCAGCGCGAGGTCGTCATCGACCGGATCACCGCGCTCTGCGGCTCGGAGTACGAATGGGGCGTGCATGTCGCCTTCTTCGCCGAGCGGGTCGGCCTCGACGCGGCGATGTTGCGCTCCCTGGTGCACGGAACGGCCGGCGATCCCTGCTGGTCGGCCGAGGACAGGCTCCTGATCCGCGCCTGCGATCAGTTGCACGCGAGTTCCGATATCGACGACGCGCTTTGGGGCGAATTGCGCGAGCACCTGAGCGAGATGGCCTTGGTCGAGATGCTGATGCTGGCGGGCTTCTACCGGACCGTGAGCTACCTGACCAATGCGCTGCGCCTGCCGCTCGAGAGCTACGCGGCGAGGTTCCCGGGCAAGACGCCATGAGCGGCCGGCGGCAAAGCACGCGATTGCCGCTACGACCCGCCGACTTCCACGCACAGCTCTGCCTGCGGCAGGTGGGCCCAGTGTAGCTTTTTGTAGTCGAATCCCTGCTCGATGGTAGGCTTGACCACCAGGAAATACGGCGAGATGTCGAAGTCGCGCGGTGCATAAAGCGAATTATGGCGGATTTCCAAGATCTCCCGACGCGCCGCGCTGCATTCCACCAACGTGATCTTGGGCAGGATCGGATATTGGATCGCTTGAAACGCCTGCGCGATCAACGTCGAACAGATGAGCCGGGTCGGGTCGCCGGAGCCGAGCGCGATCATTCGCCGGCGCCAGCGCTGCGGCACCGGTAGGGGCACGAGATAGCGTATCAGATCGACAATGTTCTTGAGATCGTAGTTGAAACCGATGCGCTCGATCGCGTAAGCGCAGACTTTCCCACGGTCCTCCTCGCCGAGACCGACCGGGCGACATATGCGGGTGTGAAACTGGAGATATTTCGATAGCGGAGCCGAGACGACCCCTTCGTCGACATTGGCCTCGACCAGCGAATGCGGCTCACCGTCCGGGGTCGTCTTGCGCCCGATTGGCCCGACGTAGAGCGCGGCGTGCGACCAGGTCGAATGCGTCAGGTACTTGATGACGCCCGATATGTGATTGTTGCCTTCGATCAGCAGCACGTCACCCGGCTGCAACGATGCTTGTAGTGCCGCCGGATCGCTCGGCGTGAACGGCTCGTAGCCGCGCGCCGGCTTTTGCAGATAACGGGCGATCGCGCGCCCGACGCGGTCCAGCATCCAGCCCATGGCATCATCTCCCTCGGAGACGGGTCAGGCCTTACCATAGCATTCTTTCCGCTGGCCCGCGCCGACGAGGTGATCGAATGACGCCGAATTGACGGCTACTGGTGCGGACGGCGGGACTCGAACCCGCACGGGGTTGCCCCCAAGGGATTTTAAGT
>DASWCW010000056.1:0-54073 GCA_036395835.1 Xanthobacteraceae bacterium | reverse complement strand
GCGCAACCTTCGTCGCCAAGTTCTCGGCCGACCTGACGCTCAACACCAACGTGAAATAATAGCCCTCTCGAAGCCTGCGGCGATCTGCGCATCCGCGCGGTCGCCGCTGTTTTTTGGCTTGATCGAGCCGCCTCATCTCATTTGGCGAGATAATTGCGGTGGATCCACGCCGCGGGCGCCGACGGGCTCACCGATCGTGTCTCGAAATAATAGGCGGCGGCGCTATCCCGCGTTTCCAGCCGCACCTGCGGGATGATCCCCCGTTCGGCCCTCGCCCCGCGCTCGGCAGCTTGGAGAAAGGATGCGACCTCCTCGATCGAAGGCGGCGCCACGGATGCCGCGGTTCGTTCGCTGATCGCCTCGGCGGCGCCGGCCCGGAGCAGCTTGGGCCACATTTTCCGGAACAATCCGTTCGAAGCATAGAGATCGGCGCTGTTGAGCTTGCCGTTGATCGCGAGCACGTAGCCGACCACGTCGGCTTCCTTGCCGCCCGCGGGCTGTAGTGCCTCGACGTATTGCGACGCGACTTGCTCGAGCGCGGCGTTCTCCAGCGTCAGCTGCAGGCTCGTTTGCGATCGCGGCGAGGCCACCGGCGCACCCAGGCTGCCGGAAAGCCGCTCCTGGATCCTGGCCACGTCCCTCCAAACATCCGCCTGCCGCCGGCCGGTGTCCGCGCGAACTGCGGCGGCCTCCGCATGGGCCGCCGCCGGCGCCTTCATGGCGATCTTGGCCTCGCGCGAGGGCAGCACCGACTGCGCGGTCGAGAACCTCGTCGCGTCCTCCCTGTCGCGCGCCGACCAGCGGCCGTGTTCGACGCAGAACGCGCCGATCCGGATTCGCCCGGAGCGCGGCGGAAGCAACAAGCTCGCGATCACGCTCGATCCTGTTGGCCGCCTTTGACGATATCGCCCGACTGCACGAAGACCGGCTCGCCGCCGATGTTCTCGATCTCAAGCGCATTGACGTCGCCGGTTTCATGCACCTTGACGCTTTCTCGGAGCAACGCCTCCTCGAGCGTGAGCGGCACCGGGCCGCCGCTGCCCGCGCCGTGCACCAGATAGATCGCGAGATTCTGATGAACGAAGGGACCGGAAATGCGGGGCTGCTCGGCGGCGCCGAGCGGCGAAGAGGCGGACAAGACCGCCAGCAGTGCGGCGGCAAGAGCGACACTCCGGGTGCTCGACATGACGATCTCCTCTCGCCGGCGCGACATCGGCGCGGCGCGGTCACCTTTCGGAGGCGCCGGTTGATCAGGCGCCATTTTCTCAGACGGACCGGTTCGAATTTTTGCCCGCACAAATTATGGCAAAGCAAAGAAGTTTTCGTGCGGCGCTTTACGGGGGCGGATCGGCGCTCCATGATGATCGCCGCAAGGAATTGCATCTCGTCCGATGTCTGCGCGCCCCCAATCCGAGCTCGGGCTCGTCGCTGCTGTCGTGTCCGGCGATTCCGGCGCCGCGGCGCGTTTCCTCGAAATCGCCGGCCCGACACTGTGGGCCGTGGTGCAGAAACTCGAGGGCGCCGGGCCGGACGGCCAAGCGGCGTTCCTGGAGATCGTTGCCGCGCTCAAAGCCGATGGATATGCGCGGCTCAAAGCGTTCGACGGACGTGGAAGACTGTCGACATATCTGGCGCTCGTCGCGCGTGAACTGCTTTCGGCGCGGCTCGCGCGCCGGCTCATCGAGACGCCGTGCGACGCCTGGGCCGCCTTCGAGCGTTTCTTCGCAGCGGACATCCGCCGGCGGATCGCGCAGCGATTTCCGCGCGAGGCGGCGCCGCGCGATGACGCCTACCAGGACGTGTGCCTGAAGCTCGTCGAAGACGATTTCCGCAGGATTCGCGCCTACGACGGCCGCGGCAGCTTCATCGGCTACGTGCTGACGATCGTCGAGCGCATTCTGATCGATCGCATGCGCCGCGATGCGCCGCGGCGTCGCCTGCCGGCCGCGGTCGCGCGACTGGCTGCGCTGGATCAACAAATCTACATTGCCGTGGTCTGGGAAAGCTGCCCGGCCGACGGCCGGCGTCTCGCCGCCGCGCTGGAGGGCCGGTTGAATCGCGATCCGGATGCGGCCGAGATCCACCGCGCCATCGAGCGTATCGCCGCGGTTGCGCGGCTCGAGCCAGCGGCGGCCGCGGGCGCCGGCACGGTCGTGCCGCTCGATGCGCTCGCGGGGACCGACGGGCTCGCGATCGCCGACCATTCGCCCGACCCGGAGCAGCATCTGCTGCTCGCCGAGGAGGCCAAGTCGCGTGCCGAGCTCCTCGAGGCCGTGAAGCTCGCGGCGGCCGGATTGCCGGTGGACGAGCGCTGTTACCTGCAAGCGATCTTTTCCGCTACCGAACCGCTGCCGCCGCGGGAGATCGCGAGGATGCTCGGATGCCCGGTCGAGGAGGTCTATCGGCTGCGCCAGCGCGCGTGCCGCCGGATCGAGGAAATTCTCGACCGCCTCGAAAAAAGCCGCGCCCGTCCGTCTGAACTTGGGAATGGCGACTTGGATCATGGAACGACGTCTGCGCGAGCAAATTGAGCGCCTTCTTGCCGACGCCGGCGATGGCCCGGACGGTGCGGACGCCGTGCGCGCGCGGCTGGCCGCGACCCTGGGCGAAGGCCTCGAAGGCACGGCGAAGCATCACGAACGCGGTGAAGACGATCTGGCGCTCCTTGCCGCCCATCTCGACGACGCGTTGAGCGAGGCCGAACGGGCGGCCGTTCTAGCAAGCATAGCGGACGATCCGGCGCGCCGCGCAAATCTCGCTTCAGCGGCGGCGCTTTTGCACGCGATCGAACCCGATCCGCCGCGAGTCCCGGCCGGGCTCATGGCGCTCGCCCAGTCGACCTTTGCGGCGCCAGTCGGCGCTCGGGCGGCGCGGCCTCGCTGGATCTTTCGACCGCGGGCGGCGGCGATCGGCTGGGCGGGCGCAGCGCTCCTGGCGTTGGTGCTGGTCCCGGGTATCGTGCTCGTTCGCAACGACCGGATCGGCTCGCCATCGCGCGTGGAAAGCATTTCGCAGCCGCAGTCGGAGCGCGCCATCCCGCCCCCTGCGGCAGCGCCTGCGGATTTGCCGAAGAGTCTCAATTCCCGAATGCGCGATGAAGGGATTGCGCGAGAACCCACTGCGGACCAGGCCCGGGCGGCACCGGAACCGAGTTCCTGCGATCCTCCACCGGCGGCCATCGCCACGACCGCCGAGCCGAAAGCGGGAAGCGAGAATCGACCCGGCAAATCCGCCGCGACGGTAGCGCCTTGCCCGCCCAAAGGCGCTGCCGATGCGGCCAAGACCGCGCCGGCGCGGCCACCTCGGGAGGACGGAACGTCGGCCGCTCAGCGGCGCATTCCGGCAGCGCCGTCAGCCGTTGCGCCGGCTCCCGCACGCTGAACCGCATATTTGCTGCGGCGTCGCGGCACGCTCACGGCTGAAACACCCGCTTCAGCTCGGCCTTCAGGATCTTCCCATTGGGGTTGCGCGGCAACGGCTCCGGCCAGAACGCGACCTTGACCGGCACCTTGAAGGCGGCGAGACGCGCCGCGACGAACTCGCGCAATTCCGCCTCCGTCGCCCTCGCGCCCGGTTTCAGCGTCACCACGGCGCCCGGCTCCTCGCCCAGCGTGCGATGCGGGATGGCAACGAGCGCGGCATCCATCACGGCGGGATGCGAATAGAGCACCTCCTCGACTTCGGTCGAATAGATGTTCTCGCCGCCGCGGATCAGCATGTCCTTCTTGCGGTCGACGATGTAGCAGAAACCCTCCTCGTCCAATCTGGCGAGATCGCCGGTTTTCAGCCAACCGTCCGCAAACGTCTGCGCGGTCGCCTCGGGCTTGTTCCAATAGCCCCTCACCACGTTCGGCCCCTTGGCCCACAGCTCCCCGACCGCGCCGGGCGGCAGCGTCTCGCCCGCGGGACCCACGATGCGCATGTCGCACACCGGAACCGCGGGGCCGCAGCTCTCGGGCCGGTTGAGATAATCCTCGGCCTGATGCGTGGTGAAGGTCGCGGAAGTTTCCGTCATGCCCCAGCCGAAGCCGGGGTTGGAGTGCGGAAACGCCTGCTTGATGCGGCGGACGAGCTCGGAAGCGGCCGGCGCCCCGCCGTAGCTCACCGCCTGCAGCGAGGAGAGATCATATTTGCTGCGCGCGGGATGCTCGATCAGCTGCCAGGCGACGGTCGGCACGCCGCCGGCGTGCGTGCAGCGCTCCCGCTCGATCAGTCGCATCGCGGCCTCGGCATCCCAGCGACGCATCAGCACGAGCTTGGCACCCTGGAACAGCGCCGGGATCATGATCGCCTGGCAGCCGGTGGCGTGGAAGAACGGCACGACGAGCAGGTAGGAGCGGGTCTGCGCGCCGGGTTGGGGCGGCGGCTCGCCCCGCCGCACGCACGCCTGCGCCAGTGAATAGCCGCCCGCAACGATGGCCGACGTCAAATTGCGGTGCGTGCCGAGCGCGCCCTTGGGATGGCCGGTGGTGCCTGACGTGTAGAAGATCGTGGCGTCATCGTCGGGTTCGAGAGGGACCTCCGGCGGCGAGCGGTCCGGCAACAATTCCCAGTCGCGCACGCGGCCGAGCATGTCCTCGAGCTTCGCCACTTTCGGATGCGCGATCTCCTCCTCGTCGCGGCAGACATAGATGCGCTCGAGCTGCGGACAGTTCGGCCAATGCCCGACAATGCGCTCGAAGCGCTCGGCATCGACGAACGCGATCTTGGCCCCGGAATCCTTCAGCGCATATTCGAGCTCCGCGCCGGTCCACCACGCATTGAGCGGCGTGGCGATCGCGCCGGCAAGCAGCGCGCCGAAGAATGCGGCGGGCCACTCGGGCAAATTGCGCATCGCGATGGCAACCCGGTCGCCTTTGCGCACGCCCGCCTCGATCAACGCATGGGCGAGCGCGAGCGCCGCGCGCGAGAATGCGCAATAGCTCGCGCGCTCCTCCTCATGGACCAAGAACACGCGCTCGCCGTGCGCCATGCCCGCCAGAAAAACGTCGCGCAAGGTCGGCGGCGCGTGCTTCCAGACGCGGGTGTTGACGCCGCGAATGAGCTTCTCCTCCATCTCGAAGCGGGAGCCCGGCGCGGTGAGGATCGCGCGAGCTTCGGCCAGCGATACGGCGGGCCATTGCTTTGCCTGGGGAGCGGACTGGGACACGGCGTTTGCCACCCGCTATACCTCACGCGCCGTCGATCACGATCACATCCGGGTCCGGCTTGTCCGCGAACAGGCGCTCGACCGCGGCGGCGCGGCGCTCGAGCGCGAGACGCTGGTTGATGTAGCCCTTGTCGGTGATCTCGCCGGCGTCGATCGAGGGCACATCGTCGAGCAGCAGCACGCGCGCGATGCGCATTGAGGAGCCAGTCTTCTCGGCATTCCATTTGGCGAACGCCTGGCGCATGTGCTCGACCACCGCCGGATCGCGAGCGAGATCGAGCAGCGAGGGCGGCGATCGTGCGCCGATCAGACGCTGGCAGCCCGCGGCATTGAGCCACGCCAGCAGGCCCGCGGAGGCACGGCCCTCGCCGGCAACGACGCAGTCCTGCAAGGCCGGAGAGGCGGCGGCGAGCGCGCCCACGCGCAGCGCCCCGGTGTGCACCCAGATGCCCGTGACCAGCTTGAAGTCCTCCGCGATACGCCCGTCGAACATCAGGCCGCGTGCGGGATCGTCCGGATCGGCGAAGCGCACGGCGTCGCCGATCTTGTAGAAGCCGTCCGCGTCGAAGGCGACCGCGGTGAGCTCCGCGTTCCTCCAATAGCCGGGCGTGACATGGGCGCCGCGCACGCGGACTTCGAGCTTGCCGGCGGAAGGCACCAATTTCAGCTCGATGCCCGGGACCGGAACCCCAATCACGCCGGGACGATCGATCCCGAAATGCGCGGCGGTAGCGAGCGGGGCGGTCTCCGTCGCGCCCCAGGCGGAAGTCATCGGCACGCGGTGCCCGGTGGTTCGCAGGGCGATCGCTTCGAGCCGGTCCCAGAGATCCTGCGGCAGGGAAGCGGCCGCATAGAAGATCAGCTTGAGCCGGGCGAAGAAGCTTTTCGCGAGCGCCTCGTCGCTTTCGAGATAGGGCAGCAGCGCGCCATAGCCGGCCGGAACGTTGAAATAGATCGTGGGCGAGACCTCGCGCAGGCTGCGCACGGTCTCCCCGATCAGCGCCGGCATCGGCTTGCCGCCGTCGATGTAGAGCGTCCCGGCCTGGCGGAGCACCAGATTGAAATTGTGGTTGCCGCCGAAGGTATGGTTCCAGGGCAGCCAGTCGAGCAGCACGAGTTCGCCGGCTTCGAGAAACGGCCACACTTGCGCCAATGCCTGCTGATTGGCGGCGAGCATGCCGTGCGTATTGACGACGGCCTTGGGCGACCCAGTCGAGCCGGACGTGAGCAGGAATTTGGCGATGGTCTGCGCGGTACCGCGCGACACCGCGGCTTCGACCGCCGGGCCCGGCCGGCTGCGCGCAAGATCCGCGAACGCGGTCACGTTGGGCAGGTTTGCTGCATTGGCGCCTGCCGCGATCTCGATGTCGGGGTTCGCCAGCGCCGCCAGCGCCTTCGCGAACGGCGCGGTGTCGGAGACATAGACCAGGCCAGGCTCGAGCAGGCGGGCAATCGCGCGCAGCTTGGCGTGATCCTGGCTCTGCAGCGAATAGGCAACCGAGATCGGCGCGACCGGGATTGCGGCCGTGAATCCCGCGAGCATCAGGACCGCATGCTCGAGCGAATTGCCCGACAGGATCATCAGCGGGCGCTCCGCGGAAAGTCCGCGGTCGATCAGCGCCTGCGCCACGGCATCGACCTGCTGGAGCGCTTGCGCATAGGTCAGTCCGCGCCAGCCGTCCTGGTGCCGCTCGGCGAGAAACAACTGCTGCGGCGCCCGCTCGACCGCGCGCCGGAACATGCGTGCGAGGCTCGGATCGTGCGCTTCGAGCTCGCGCCGCGAGCGCAGCACCAAGCTGCCGCCCGAAAACTTCTCACAAACGATTTCGACCGGCGCGAACCCGATCTCCGCCCCAGGCGAAAGATCCGGCCGCAGAGCACGTGAGGTCGACGTCATGGTGCCTCCTGATGAGCATCGTAGCCCGGATGGAGCGAAGCGTAATCCGGGGTCGCCGTTCCCGCTTTCCGCTTCGCTCCATGCGGGCTACGGAATCCTACCCATACCGCCGCCTCCCGGCTTGCTCCGAGTGGCCGAGCAACGCCAGCAGCTCGCGAAGGCTCTGCTCCGGCGTCTTGCCGGCGGTGTCGAGAATGAGGTCCGCCTTGGCATAGAGCGGCTCGCGGCTCGTCAGAATCGAAATGAGATCGTCCATGGCCCGATCGTTGTTGGCCATTGGGCGCAGGTCGCCCTGCTCGATGACGCGCCGCATATGTTCCTCGGGATCGGCCTTGAGCCACACGGTCCGGCAGCAAGAGGACAGCAGCTCGAACGTGCCCGGCTCGGTGACAAGGCTGCCGCCGGTCGCCAGCACGAAGCGCGGCTGGCGTTGCAGCATCGCTTCGAGCGCGGTGCGCTCGTTGCGGCGAAACACCTCCTGGCCGAACAGCTCGAACAGCTGGCTCAAGCCGATCCCGCTTTGTCGCTCGATCTCGCGGTCGAGCTCGATGAACGGCACGCTCAGGTGCGCCGCGAGCCTGCCGCCCAGCGTGGACTTCCCCGATCCGCGCAAACCAATCAGCGCAATCCGCTGCGCCCGCATGTCGCTCGATCGGCCGGAGAAGCGTGCAAGCAGCAAGTCGCGCGCCGCGGCGAGATCCGCCGCAGGCAGCCGGTCGAGAAACTGGGTCAGCAACAAGGCATCGACCGAGCGGTCCGGCCGCTCGTCGACGAGCTCGGCCAGGGGCACGCCGATCGCCTGCGTCACCCGGCGCAGCAGCACGATGGAGAAATTGCCGGTGCCGGCTTCGAGCTGCGCCAGATATCGCTCCGACACTTTGGAGTGCCGGGCGAGCAGCTTGCGCGACATGCCGCGGCGGCTGCGCATCGTGCGTACCCGCTCGCCGACGCGCCGAAGAAATTCCGCGAGTCCATCTCCGGCCGGCTGCTCGGCCGACCCGGCTACACGCGCCGGCCGTGCCGTGGGGGGCGGACGGCGGCGGGATTTCGCTTGTGCCTTGGGCATAGACCCATCCGGGAACTGCATTATAATGCATCACAGAAACAGGCCGCCGTAAACTCGGTGATCGGTTGCAGGCGACCAAACAGCCTTCCAGGGAGACGCCGATGGACGGAACGGGGCCGGGGCGCGCCTACAACGCGGCCAGCGATTTCATCGACGCCCATATCGAACGCGGCCTTGCGAACAAGATCGTCTTCACCGACCCGCAGCGGACGCTGAGCTATGGCGAGTTGCAGGCCGCCACCTGCCGGTTCGGCCGCGGCTTGCAACAGCTCGGGCTTCGGCCGGAGAGCCGGGTCGTGCTCCTGATGCTCGACACGATCGATTTTCCGGTGGCGTTCTGGGGAGCGATCCGTGCCGGCATTCTCCCGGTGCCGCTCAACACCCTGCTCACGCCGGAGCAATACGCCTACATGCTCGAGGACAGCCGCGCCGAGGCGATCGTGATTTCGGCGCCGCTGACGAAAGCGATCGAGCCGATCCTCGATCGCCTCACCTATTTGCGCAGGGTGGTGATCGCCGCCGGCAGCGGCGACGGACGCGCGCCCGCCATCGGCCGGCTGGAGACGCACCGCTTCGCGGACGTCCTCAACGCCGGCGGGCCGGAAGCGTGGACGGCGCCGACGGTCGGCGACGAAGTGGCGTTCTGGCTGTATTCGTCGGGCTCGACCGGCGCGCCCAAGGGCGTCAAGCACGTGCACTCGAGCCTAATGGCGACCGCGCGGCTTTACGGCAAAGGCGTGCTCGACTTTGCGCCCCACGACCTGGTGTTTTCCGCCGCAAAATTGTTCTTCGCCTACGGGCTCGGCAACTCGATGTCGTTCCCGATGTCGGTGGGCGCCAGCGCGGTGCTGGTGCCGGATCGCCCGAGCCCGGACCTCGTGCTCGACGTCCTACGCCGACATCGGCCGACGCTATTCTTCGGCGTGCCAACGCTTTACGCGGGCCTGCTGGCCCACAAGGACATCGGCCGCGGCGCCGGGTCGGATCGGCTGCGGCTGTGCGTCTCGGCGGGCGAAGCCCTGCCGCCGCACATCGCCGAGCGTTGGCGCGAGATCGTCGGCGTCGACATCCTCGACGGCATCGGCTCGACCGAGATGCTGCACATCTTCTTGAGCAACCGGCCGGGCGACGTCCGCTACGGAACCACCGGCAAGCCGGTGCCGGGCTGCGAGGCGAAAATCGTCGCCGAGGACGGGCACGAGCTGGGGGCCGGCGAGGTCGGCGAATTGCTGATCCGCGGGCCGACCGCAGCCGAAGGCTATTGGAACCAGCGCGCCAAGAGCCAGCGCACCTTCGCGGGCGAATGGACCCATACGGGCGACAAATATATCTGCGACGAGGACGGCTATTACCATTACTGCGGGCGCACCGACGACATGTTCAAGGTGAGCGGCGTGTGGGTGTCGCCGTTCGAGGTCGAGGCCGCACTCGTCTCGCATGACGCGGTACTCGAAGCCGCCGTCATCGGCAAAGAGGACCGCGACGGCCTCGTCAAGCCGAAGGCGTTTCTGGTGCTCAAGAGCGGGATCGAGGTCGACGAGCGGCTGTTCGAGGTGCTGAAAGCTCACGTCAAGGATCGCGCCGGCGTGTGGAAATATCCGCGCTGGTTCGAGGTGCGCGCCGATCTGCCGAAAACCGCGACCGGAAAGATCCAGCGCTTCAAGCTCCGCGAGGAGGACGCGGCGGGCGCGGCGGACGCCGGCAAGGCGGCGTGATTCCCAGCTGCTCGATGGACCTGAGCTTCACGATTGGCGGAAAACAGATCGAGGCGGCGTGGCATGGGCCCAAGCCGGACCGGACACCGACCCTGGTGCTGCTGCACGAAGGGCTCGGCTCGGTCGCGATGTGGAAGGAGTTTCCGCAAAACCTGGCTGAGCGCACCGGCTACGGCGTGCTGGTCTACTCGCGGCCGGGATACGGGAATTCCGATCCGGTCGAACTGCCGCGGCCGCTCACCTATATGCACGACGAGGCCCGCGAAATCTTGCCCGCCGTGCTCGACCAAGCCGGCGTGTGCAAGGCGATCCTCGTCGGCCACAGCGACGGCGCCTCGATCGCCACGATCTACGCCGGCAGCCGCCAGGACTTTCGAGTGCGCGGCCTCGTGCTGATCGCGCCGCATTTCTTCGTCGAAGACGTCTCGGTGCGCTCGATCGCGGCGGTCAAGGACGCTTACGAGACCGCGGACCTGCGCGCGCGGCTGGGTAAATATCACCGTGACGTGGACGTGGCATTCTGGGGCTGGAACCAGGCTTGGCTCGACCCGGATTTCCGGAACTGGCGGATCGACGAATATCTCGCCTACCTCCGCGTGCCGATCCTGATCGCCCAGGGCGAGGACGACGAATACGGCACGAAGGCGCAAATCGCGGTCGTCCAGCAGGAGACCTATTGCCCGGTCGAAGTGCGCATGCTCCCGGGCGCCGGCCATTCGCCCCACGTCGACCAGCCGGAGGAGACGCTCGCGGCCATCGGCGAGTTCGTCACGCGCGTGCTCGCGGTCCACGAGGGCCTCGCCCCGGCGGCATAAGATTTCCGCCGGCATGGTCTTGCCTCGCCCCAATATGTATTTTACTTCATGAACGCGCGGATTTTTCCTGGAATATGCAAAATAATGCAGATTGGGAGAACCCCGCGCCCGAGGGGAGGCCATGGCGCCGATCGACTTTCGCACCGAGCCGAGCCGCTACCGCCATTGGCGGCTCGAGACCGATGGCGAGATCGCCTTCCTGGTGATGGACGTCGACCCGGCCGGCGGGCTTTCCGGCGAGTACGAGCTGAAACTCAATTCGTACGACCTCGCGGTCGACATCGAGCTCAACGATGCGGTGCAGCGCCTGCGCTTCGAGCATCCGGAGGTTCGCGCCGTGGTGATCAAGTCCGGCAAGGACAATGTGTTCTGCGCCGGCGCCAACATCCGCATGCTGGGCCAGGCTAGCCACGGCCATAAGGTCAATTTCTGCAAGTTCACCAACGAAACGCGGCTCGCTATCGAGGACGCGAGCGCGCATTCGCGCCAGATCTATCTGGCGGCCGTCAACGGCAGTTGCGCGGGCGGCGGCTACGAGCTCGCGCTTGCGGCCGACCACATCATGCTGGTCGACGACCGGCGCTCGACGGTCGCGCTGCCGGAGACGCCGCTGCTCGCGGTTCTGCCCGGCACCGGCGGCCTTACTCGGCTCACCGACAAGCGCAAGGTGCGGCGCGATCTCGCCGACGTGTTCTGCACCACCGAGGAAGGCGTGCGCGGCCAAAAAGCCGTCGACTGGCGCCTGGTCGACGAAGTGGTGGCGAGATCCAAATGGGACGATGCCGTCGAAGCGCGCGCGAAAAGCCTTGCGGCGCGCTCCGATCGCCCGCCCGACGGCAAGGGCGTGATGCTTTCCCCGCTCGAGCGGCGAAGTAAAAACGGCGCGATTTCCTATTCGCACGTGCGGCTCGAAATCGAGCGCGAACGCGGCGTGGCGGGCATCATCGTGCAGGGGCCGGCACGACCGGCCCCGGCATCGGCCGATGCCGCGCAGGCGCTCGGCGCCTCGTTCTGGCCGCTCGCAATCGCACGCGAACTCGAGGACGCGATCCTCTACCTGCGCTTCAACGAGCCCAATCTCGGCGTCCTCCTGCTGCGCACCGAAGGCGACGCGCAGGCCGTGCTCGATCACGATCGTCTGCTCGCGCAGGAGAACCATTGGCTGATGCGGGAGATCCGGCATTATCTCAAGCGGGTATTCAAGCGGCTCGACGTCACGGCGCGCAGCCTGATCGCGCCGATCGAGCCGGGCAGTTGCTTTGCCGGATCGCTCGTGGAGCTCGCGTTCGCGGCCGATCGCTCGCTGATGCTGATCGGCACCCTCGAGGGCGACAACCGCCCGCCCGCCACGATCATGCTCGGCGACGCGAATTTCGGGCTCTATCCGATGGGCAACGGCTTGACGCGGCTTGCGACGCGCTTCCTCGGCGAGCCGCACAGCCTCGATCGCGCCAAGCAGAAGATCGGCACGCCGCTCGAGGCGGAAGCGGCCGAGGCGCTCGGCCTCGTCACCGCCGCGATCGAGGATTTCGACTGGGACGACGAACTGCGGGTGATGGTCGAGGCGCGCGCCAGCTTCTCGCCGGATGCGCTGAGCGCCATGGAGGCCAACCTGCGTTTCGCCGGCCCGGAAACCATGGAGACGAAGATCTTCGGCCGCCTGAGCGCGTGGCAAAACTGGATTTTCCAGCGCGCGAACGCGGCCGGTGCCGAGGGCGCTCTCAAGCGCTACGGCAGCGGCATCCAGCCGAGCTTCCATCGGGAGCGGACATAACGCTTTCACCTCCCCCGCTTGCGAGGGAGGAAGTGAGAGTTAGAGGCAAGGAAACAAATATGAACATCGTCAATGTCGATTACGACGGGCTGATCCCCAACAACGTCGAGCTTGCGCGCGACGCACGGGTGAAGAAGGCGCTGGAGAAATGGCATCCCGGCTACATCGACTGGTGGCACGACATGGGGCCGCAAGTGTTCCAGCAATCGCCCGTCTATCTGCGCACCGCGGTCAGCGTCGATCCCAAGGGCTGGGCGAAATTCGATTACGTGCGCATGCCCGAGTACAAATGGGGCATCCTGCTCGCGCCGCCGGTCGAGGATCGGAAAATTGCGTTCGGCGCCCATCGGGGCGAGCCGGCCTGGCAGGAGGTGCCGGGCGAATACCGCGCCATGCTGCGCCGGCTGATCGTGATCCAGGGCGATACCGAGCCCGCTTCGGTCGAGCAGCAGCGCCATCTCGGAAAGACCGCGCCATCGCTCTACGACCTGCGCAACCTGTTCCAGGTCAACGTCGAGGAAGGCCGGCATCTATGGGCGATGGTCTATCTGCTGCAGAAATATTTCGGCGCCGACGGCCGCGAGGAGGCCGAGGCGCTGCTGCAGCGACGCTCCGGGGATCCCGATACCCCGCGCATGCTCGGCGCCTTCAACGAGAAGACGCCGGACTGGCTGTCGTTCTTCATGTTCACCGTCTTCACCGACCGCGACGGCAAGATGCAGCTCGAGGCGTTGGCGCAGTCGGGCTTCGATCCGCTGTCGCGCACCTGCCGATTCATGCTGACCGAGGAAGCCCACCACATGTTCGTGGGAGAGACCGGCGTCGGCCGCATCGTGGAAAGGACCTGCACGGCCATGAAGGACGCCGGCATCGAGGATGCGTACGACATCGAAGCCGTGCGCAAGCTCGGCGTGATCGACCTGCCCACCATCCAGAAGAAGGCCAATCTGCACTTCTCGCTGAGCCTCGACCTGTTCGGCAACGAGATCTCGACCAATGCGGCCAACGCGTTCCACGCCGGACTCAAGGGCAGGTTCCGCGAGGACAAGCTCGAGGACGATCACGCGCTGGAATCCGACACCTACCCGGTGCTGCGCCTCGTCGACGGCGCGATTACCAAACAGGATGTCCCGGCGCTCTCCGGGCTCAACATGCGGCTGCGCGACGATTACGTCAGAGACTGCAACTCGGGTTTCGGCCGCTGGAACCGCGCCGTCGAGAAGCTCGGGATCCGGTTCGAGTTCAAGCTGCCGCACGTCGCGTTCCATCGCCAGATCGGCGAGTTCGCCAGCATCAAGGCCGACCCGGCCGGCAACATCCTGAGCGATGCGGAATGGCAGAAGCGCCGCGACGAGTTCCTGCCTTCGGATTCCGATCGGGTCTTCATCGAAGGGCTGATGCAGCCGGAATTGACGCCGGCCAAGTTCGCGAGCTGGATCGCGCCGCCGAAGGTCGGCATCGACAACAAGCCCGGCGATTTCGAATACGTGAAGATCGCGGAATGATGCGCCGGACCTCGTGTCCCGGGCGTAGCGGTATGGTGCGCTGCTGAACCGGGACTCGGAATCCGGTAAATTGGACATGGATCCCGGATCTGCGGCGCACCGATGCCCGCTGCGCCGCGGCCGGTGAAAGCAACCCGGAAGGGACCGAACGATGGATGTGAGGGGACAGGCGGCGATCGTCACCGGCGGCGGCTCGGGGCTCGGCGGCGCCACCGCTTCGGCGCTTGCCGAGGCCGGCGCCAAGGTCGCGGTGCTCGACGTCAACGAAGCGGGCGCGCGTGAGATCGCCGCAAAGATCGGCGGCATCGCCGTCAAATGCGACGTGACCGACGCGCAGAGCGCGGCGGCGGCGCTCGGCCAAGCACGGGAAAAGCACGGCGCGGCGCGCGTGCTGGTCAATTGCGCCGGAATCGGCGCGGCCAAGCGCATCCTGGGCCGCGACGGACCGATGCCGCTCGAAGACTTCGACCGCGTGATCCGCGTCAATCTCGTCGGCTCGTTCAACATGATGCGGCTGGCCGCCGCCGATATGACTTCGCTCCCCCCGGTCGCGGACGGCGAGCGCGGCGTGATCGTGTCGACCGCATCGGTCGCGGCGTTCGAGGGCCAGATCGGCCAAGCCGCTTATTCGGCCTCCAAGGGCGGCATCGTCGCCTTGACGATGCCGGCGGCGCGCGAGTTCGCCCAATCCGGCATTCGCGTGCTCGCGATCGCGCCCGGGATTTTTTCCACGCCGATGCTCCGCGCGCTGCCGCAGGAAGTGCAGGCGAGTCTCGGCGCCTCGGTACCGTTCCCGAAACGGCTGGGCGGGCCGGAGGAATTCGCCGCCCTGGTGCTGCACATCGTGCGCAACGCCTATCTCAACGGCGAGGTCATCCGGCTCGACGGAGCGCTGCGCATGGCGCCGAGGTGAGGAAATTTTCTTCGTAGCCCGGATCGAGCGAAGCGATCCGGGTGCGGGAATCCCGGATTTTGCGCCGGCTCCGCGGCGCTTCATCCGGGCTACATGCACTCACTCGTTGAGAAACCGGGCATTGATCCATGCTGAGCAATTCCCGCAACGTGCGCATCCAATGGGGCGACTGCGATCCCATGGGCATCGTGTTTTTCCCGCGCTATTTCGCCATCTTCGACGATTCGACCAGCATGCTGTTCGAGCGAGCGCTCGGCATGACCAAGTTCGAGCTGATGCAGCGTCAGCGGTTCTCCGGATTCCCACTGGTCGATATCCGCGCGCGATTCCTGATTCCGTCGCGGTTCGGCGACGACGTCGTGGTGGAATCCGCCGTGTCCGAGTTCCGCCGCTCGAGCTTCGACGTGCAGCACCGCCTTCTCAAAGCCGGCGCGCTCGCGGTCGAATGCCTGGAAACGCGGGTGTGGACGTTCACGGACGCGAACGGCCGCATAAAAGGCGTGCCGATCCCCGAGGAGATCCGCGCGAAGTTCGCTTAACGCGTCGTGCAGCAACAAGCCCGGCCGGCAGCTCCAAACCTCAGGCGCCCCGCCAGCCGTAGATCCATTCCAGACTGTCGTAGAACTCTTCCGGCGTCATCGCGCCGAATACTTGCCGGCGGATCAGCCGATAAGGTCCCTTGGCGTGATAAAGCTCGCCGAGCATGCGCGAGGACCATTGCACCCGCGCGGTGCGCACCAACCGCTCGGCCTGATAGGCCTCGAACGCCGCCGCCAGGTCGTCGCCCGATGCCGCGACCTTGGCGGCCAAGGTGAGCGCATCCTCGAGCGCGATGCAGGCGCCTTGCGCGAAATACTGCAGCATCGGGTGCGCCGCGTCGCCGAGCAGGGTGGCGCGGCCCTTGGTCCAGTTCTCGACCGGCTCGCGGTCGCACAATACCCAGCGCCGCCACGCCGGCGGCTGTTCCAGAATTTTTCGCGGTTTGGCGCCGACGTCGCGGAATGCGCCGAGAATCTCCTCGCGATCTCCCGGCTCATTGACGGCTTCGACCGTGGTTCCGGAATGGAACGTCGCCACCACGTTGAAGAGCTTCCAGCCGCGCAGCGGATAATGCACCAGATGCGTGTTCGGCCCGGCCCACAGCGTCGCGGCGTTCCAGCGCAGATCCTGCGGCATCTGCTCGATCGGCAGCACCGCCCGGAACGTCACGTGGCCGGCAACCCGCGGCGGCCCATCGTCGATGATGATCTCGCGAATCTTCGAGCGCAGCCCGTCGGCGCCCACGAGCGCCCGGCCGCGCTGGCGCGCGCCCTCGCGCGTCACCGCCTCGACGCCGGACGCCGTCTCGGCAAAATCGGTGACCTGCTGGCTGGTGAGCAGCGTGACATTCGGAGCAGCGCGGCAGCCTTCGAGCAGCACGCCGTGGAGATCGGCGCGATGGATCACCGCGTACGGATTGCCGAAGCGTTTGCGGAACGGTTCGTCGACCGGGATCGCGGCCACCTCATCGCCCGAGAGCGAATCCATCATCACCAGGCGGTCGATGAACACCGCGTCGCGCTTGAGATGCTCGCCGAGCCCGAGCCGGTCGAGCACGTAGAACGCGTTGGGACCGAGCTGGATGCCGGCGCCGATCTCGCCAAACGTGTGCGCCTGCTCAAGCACGGTCGCGGCAAAACCGCGTTTGGCGAGCGCCAGCGCCGCCGCCAGTCCGCCGATGCCGCCGCCGACGATGAGGATGGAATCTTCTTGGTTCGTCACGAACGCCCCGCTCGGGTCAAGCCCCGCACAGCGCGATTGTCGTTAGGTTGCTGCAGCCGCGCAACCCGCCGCGGCTATTTGAGCCGCAAAGCACGGCGCGCATGGACCGGATCGCAGCGGCCCAGAAACAGCACGCGCATCGCCTCCGTCGCGGGCCCGGCGGCGGTCGCCGGCAGGATCGTGCTCCAGCGGTAGAGGTCGGCCCAGAATTTTGCGTTTTCGGCACTCACGGCTCCGCCGAACCCAAACGAGTGACCGGCGATGTCGAGGAGCGTGCCGCTGCAGTAGCGATCGAGATGGGGATATTTGCGGCAATCCGGTGTCGAGACCTGCGCGCGATCGAGCTCGACGAATACGGTCGCGGCGCGGGCGAGCGCATCGCCGAAATGGAGCACGCCGCGACAGCGCAGCAGCGCGCCCGGCGCAGCATCCGCACCGGCAATTTGCGGCGCGCAAACGAGGGCGGATGCCAGAATCGCCGCGGCGAGATTCCGGCGAAGCGAACCATCCGGCATCAAAGCGGGCTCCGAGAAGGGATGCCCACTCTAGCACGGATGGCGGCGGACGGGATCAGCCGCGCTCGCTCTTGTGCTGCCCGTTCTCCGCCGTCCGATCCTGCCTCCCCCCATGGCGCGGTTCGGCGCGATCGGAGACATCGATGAGACGCTCGAAGCCGAGCGCATAGGCGCCCCAGGTCGACCCGATCGCGGCAATCCAAAACAGCATGGGTTCGCTCTTGCGGTTGTTCCGTGGAAAGGCGCAAGGGTGCACGTTGTTTGTACCTGCCTGCGCCTCGTGTGTTGTAGAACGCCGCGCTCTCAAAAACGTTCGGCATTTCAGTGCGTTCACAACCTGGAGAACACGGGAACAAGTCGCGTTCTTCTTGCGCGGGATTGATGCCGGGTCCAAGTGTTGGCATGCTGGCGCCGCGCACCTTGAACCAATTTCCGGAGCTGCCATGGCCATCACCGCACCAGAGATCGAACGCGACCGAAATCTCGCGACCGGGCTCGCGGCCCGGCTCGCATGCCGCCGCGGCAGCCTGCGCGGCACCACGGCGGGCGTCGCCCCCGGCTACGTGCAAGGCAATCTCGCCGTTCTGCCCGAGGATCTGGCCGCGGATTTCCTTCGTTTCTGCCAAGCCAACCCGAAGCCCTGCCCGCTGATCGGCGTCTCCGATGTGGGCAACCCGCGCGTTGCCTCGCTCGGGCTCGATCTCGACATCCGCACCGACCTGCCGGGCTATCGCGTCTGGAAGGACGGCGAGCTCGTCGAGGAGACCGCCGACGTCACCAAATGGTGGCGCGGGGATCTCGTCGCGTTCGTCATCGGCTGCTCGTATTCGTTCGAGGAGGCGCTCGTCGAAGACGGCATCATGCTGCGGCACATCGAGCGTCGTGTCCGCGTTCCGATGTATCGCACCAATATCGCCTGCACGCCGGCGGGCCGTTTCTCCGGCCCCATGGTCGTATCGATGCGCCCGCTCAAGCCCCAGCACGCCATCCGCGCGATCCAGATCACGTCGCGATTCCCGGCGGTGCACGGCGCGCCGGTCCACGTCGGGCTGCCGGAGCTGATCGGGATCCGGAATCTGCAAAAACCCGATTACGGCGATGCGATCGAAGTGAGAGCGGACGAGCTGCCGGTGTTCTGGGCGTGTGGCGTCACGCCGCAATCGGTGATCGCCAACGTCAAGCCGCCGTTCGCCATCACGCATGCGCCCGGCGCCATGCTGGTGACCGACCTCAAGAACCGGCAGTTCGCGGTGCTGTAAGGCTGGCGTTCCGCGCCTTGCTCGTCCGGTTGCGGCAGCGCTTCGGCCTCCGTCAAGGGGAGCAGGAAAGCGAGCAAACGGGAAGTTTGATCGGATCGAAGCTACCCATGCCCACCATCGATCTCAACTCGGATCTCGCCGAGGGCTATGGCGCCTATCGCTGCGGCGACGACGATGCGATGCTCGGCATCGTCACCTCCGCCAATGTCGCCTGCGGATTTCATGCCGGCGATCCGGAAATCATGGCGCGCACCTTCCGCATCGCCAAGGAGCGCTCCGTCGCGGTGGGCGCGCATCCCGGCTTCCCGGACCTCTGGGGGTTCGGCCGCCGCCGCGTGCCGTTCTCGACGGGGGAGATCGAGCGGCTCGTCGCCTATCAGGTCGGCGCCGCGCAGGCGCTCGCCGCCTACGCCGGCCACCGCATCACCTACGTGAAGACCCACGGCGCGCTCGGCAATATTTCCGAGGTCGATCGCGAAGTCGCCGACGCGATCGCGCGCGCGGTGCGCGCGGTCGACCGTTCGCTCAAATATCTCGCCATCACGCTGAGCGAGCAATTCCGGGCAATGGAGCGTGCCGGCGTCGAGCCGATCGCGGAGATCTATGCCGACCGCGGCTATACCGAGCGGGGGAGCCTCATCCCGCGCGGCGAGATCGGCGCGCTGATCGCGGATCCCGACCAAGCCGCCGACCGGGTGCTCGAGATGGTCGAGGCCGGCGCGGTCATCACCGCGTCGGGCGCGCGGCTCAAGGCGCCGATCGAGTCGGTGTGCGTGCACGGCGATTCGCCGCATGCGGTGGAATCCGCGAGGCGCGTGCGGGAAAAACTCGAAGCCGCCGGCATCAAGGTGGCGCCGTTCTCGAAGCTGTGAGGGCGGACTTCTGGCGCGACGTTTGGGTTCCCCTCCCCCGGCGGAGCGGCGGGGAGGGGTTAGGGGTGGGGAGAACAGCGATCTGAGCTGGGAGTGCGTGATGAGAATTTGGGCGGCGTTGGCATTCCGAGTGCTGATTTCCATGTCTCCTGCCCCCACCCGGCTCGGACCTTCGGTCGTCGTCACCCTCCCCTCCGCTTCGCGGGGGGAGGGAAGGAGCTTGCGGCTCGTATCGGATTCCAATCAGCGTCATTTCGGACATGAGTTCTCACCGCGCCGTCACCTATCCCCGCTATCTCGATGCCGGCGAGGCGGCCGTGGTGGTCGAGTTCGGCGAGACCGCCGACCCTGCCGTCAATGCCCAGGTGCTAGCGCTCGACGCGGCGATCCTGTCGCCCGGAATCGAGGGCGTGCGCGAGACCGTGCCCACCTATCGTTCGCTGATGATCCATTACGATCCGTTGGTTCTCGCGCGCAAAAATCTCGTCGAGGCGATCGAGCAGATCGAGGCCACGCATCCCGAGCCGCGCGCGTCGAAGACGCTGTGGACCCTGCCGTGCTGCTACTCGCCGCAATTCGCCGAGGATCTCTTTCGCATCGCCGAGCTCACCAAGCTCACGCCCGAGCGCGTCGTCGCGCTGCATTCCGGCGCGACCTACCGGGTCTACATGTACGGATTCGCGCCGGGCTTTTGCTATCTCGGCGGCGTGCCTGACGCGCTGAAGATCTCGCGGCGGGAAAAACCGCGGCCGCCGCATCCGGCCAACACCGTCCTGCTCGGCGGCGGCTTGACCCTGGTATCGACCTTCGCGATGCCCACCGGCTGGTACCTGATCGGTCGCACGCCGGAGCGAATGTTCGCACCAGAGCGCGAGCCGATTTTTCTGGTCGAGGTCGGGGATGCGCTCGCGTTCGAGCCGATCGATGCGGCGAGCTTCGCCTCGCTCGACGCGCGCGCCGCCGGCGGCGAGATCGTCGCGAAGCGGAAGCCGTTGCGATGAGCAGCGCCAAGCGGAGCGATCGTTTCCCGGGCGCAGGCGCGCCATGAGCGTGCTGCGCGTGCTCGCCGCCGGGCCCGGGGTGACGCTGCAGGACGGCGGCCGCCACGGATATTTGCGCTTCGGCGTCACCGCCGCCGGGCCGATGGATTCGCTCGCGTTCGCGACCGCGAATGCCGCAGCCGGCGCGGAAAGCAATGCGACGACGATCGAGGTCTCGCTCGGCGGCATCGAGCTTGCGGCCGACGCAGCGGTCTCGCTCGCCGTCGCCGGCGGCGCGTTTCGCATCGAGCTTGCCGGCCGGCCGCTGCCGAGCGCCGCGCTCGCGACGCTCGAGCCCGGGCAAATGCTCGCGATTCGGCCCGGGGCGGCCGGCGCCTGGTGCTATGTCGCGGTTGCCGGCCGCATCAGGGTCCCAAAGATGCTCGGCTCGACCGCGACGCACACCCGCTCCGGGCTCGGCGGGATTTCCGGCCGCGCACTCGCGGCCGGCGACCTACTGCCGCTCGCCGCGCCGCGCACGCTCGAGCCGAAACTCGCGAGAATCGACGCGCCCTGGCTCGCCCGGGAAGCCACGGCCATCCGCGTCGTGCTCGGACCGCAGGACGATTATTTCACCAAAGCCGCGGTCGCGGCCTTCCTCGCTGGTCCGTGGACGCTTTCCGCGCGCAGCGACCGCATGGCCTATCTGCTCGAGGGGGAACGCCTTGCGCACGCCAAAGGCTTCAACATCGTGTCCGACGGCATCGCGTTCGGCGCCATCCAGGTGCCGGGCGACGGCAAGCCGGTGGTACTGATGGCCGATCGCCAACCGACCGGCGGCTATCCGAAGATCGCCAATGTGATCGGCGCCGATCTCGGCAAGCTGGCGCAGCTGCGCCCCGGCGCGCAAATCTCGTTCGCGGCGGTCACGATCGAGGAGGCGGTCGCGGCCCGGCGCGCCGAGGCGCAGACCCTCAAGCGCCCGATCGTGCGCGAGCCGCTGGTGCGCACCGAATTTCCCTCCGAGTTTCTGCTGGGGCTCAATCTGGTGGATGGCATGACGGCAGACGGCGCTGCCGATGAGGGCGCCTGATTGGTGAGATTTCGCGGGTGGCCGCCGTCCGGCGAATCGTAAACGAAACGTTAAGCGCGCCGCATACGATCCATTAAGTCCGCAGCCGTAGCATGCTCCCGTTGCACCCGAGGAATGCCGCATGGCTGCGCAGCTGGCATTCATCCTCTCGTTGGTTCTGCTTGCCGCGACCGGAATCGCATTCGCGGCGAGCGAGCTTTACGGCCACGGTTTTCGGTGGGCCGACCAGGTCTGCAACGGCGCGCCCGCGCTGTGCGCGGACCCCGCCGCGGTCGGCGCCGTGACGGCCGCAGTCGTCGCCGCGTATTTCATCCTGCGGGAGCTGGAAGTTTAGATCGCGTTCCGCGCTCGACCCGGATCGAGAGCGGGACAGGCTCTCTGTCCGCGAGCAGAGAAGTGAAGCAACTCACTTCCCGAGCATCTCGCGGATGCGGACGGCGAGCGCGTCGACCGCGAAGGGCTTGGTCACCATCGCCATGCCGGGTGCGAGGAAGCCGCGCGCGAGCGCGGCGTTCTCGGCATAGCCGGTGATGAACAGGAATTTCAGATCGGGCCTGAGCTCGCGGGCGGCATCGGCGAGCGCGCGGCCGTTCATGCCGGGAAGCCCGACGTCGGTTACCACCAGATCGACACGCTGGTCCAATCGCAAAACCTTCAGCGCCGCAGGACCGTCGCTAGCGGAAACCGCCGCAACTCCGAGCTCGGCAAGCACGTCGAGCACGAGATCGCGCACCGCGGCTTCGTCCTCGATGACGAGGACGGTTGCGCTGATCGTGCTCGCCCCCCTCGCCCCGACCCTCTCCCCGGCGGGTAGAGAGAGACCCGCCGGCCCAACCTCAGCTGCATCCTTGGCCTGTGTTCCGGCCTCGCCAGCCCCGGCGCTGCTTGCGAGTTCCGCGTCCTCCCTTTCCGTCCGCTCGTACCGCGGCAGATAAAGCTCCACCGTCGCGCCGTGGCCGCGCGTGGATTCGATGCGCACGTGGCCGCCCGATTGCTTGGCGAAGCCGTACACCATGGAGAGCCCGAGCCCGGTACCCTGGCCGATCGGCTTGGTGGTGAAGAACGGATCGAACGCGCGCGCGATCACCTCGGGCGTCATCCCGGACCCGGTATCGGCCACCGTCATGCACACGTATTCGCCGGGTTTGAGATCGAGATAGCGCGCGGCGACCGCGTCGACCTCGGTGTTGCGGGTGCCGATGACGAGCTTGCCGCCCGACGGCATGGCGTCGCGCGCGTTGATGGCGAGATTGAGCAGCACGGTCTCAAGCTGGTTGCGGTCGCAGAACGTGGGCCACAGCTCGGGCGCCGGCGAAAACTCCATGGCGATCGCCTCGCCGATCGAGCGGCGCAGCAAATCTTCCATCGAGGCGACGAGCTGGTTGACGTCGAGCGGCCGCGGGTCGAGTGGCTGGCGGCGCGCGAAGGCGAGCAGCCGGTGCGTCACCGCGGCCGCGCGGTTCGCCGAGTTGACGGCCGCCTCGACATAGCGCCCGACCTCGCCGACGCGGCCCTGGCGGATGCGCGCCTGCAGCATTTCCAGCGAGCCGAGAATCCCGGTGAGCAGATTGTTGAAGTCGTGCGCGATGCCGCCGGTGAGCTGGCCGATCGCCTCCATCTTCTGAGCCTGGCGCAGCTGATCCTCGGCCCGGCGCAGCGCCTCGGCGGCCTCCTTCTCGGCGGTGACATGCCGGCCGATCACGTAGATCAGCCCGTCCTGCGCCGTCATGTTCCACGAGATCCAGCGCCAGGAGCCGTCCCTGTGGCGGAAGCGGTTCTCCATGCGAACGCTCGCAACGCCATTGGCGAGCCGCGCGCGTCCAGCCTCGGAATGCGACGCATCGTCGGGATGGCGCAGCTCGCTTAGCGGCATCGAACGGATCTCGTCCTCGCTCCAACCGAGCACCGCCGTCCACGCCGGGTTCACGCTGAGGAAATAGCCGTCGAAATTCGAGACGCCGAGCAGGTCCTCGGAGACCCGCCAGATGCGGTCGCGCTCGCGAATCTTCTGCGCGACCTGTGCCTCCAGCGTGTCGTTGAGCTCGATCAGCGCCTCCTCGCTCGCGCGCAGCGCCGCTTCGGCGCGCACGCGCTCGGTCGTCTCCACCACGGTGTTCAGCACCCCGCCGATGCCGCCGGGCGCGGTCTCGTCCGGAACCGGGCTGTAGCTCAGGGTGAAGCGCGCGTCCTCCCACGCGCGGCCGCGGCGCTGCACGCGCCACTGCAGATCCTCGGCGAAGAATGCAGGACGCCGGCCGGCGAGGATGTCCTCGTTGAGCGGCCCGAGCTCGTGATAGATCTCGGACCAAACCTCGCGCAGCGGCTTGCCCAGCACGTCCGGATGCTTGTCGCCGAGGATCGGCCGGTAGGCGTCATTGTAGATCAGGATAAGCTCGGGACCCCAGCGCAGCGCCTTGGGAAACCCGGATGCCAACACCAACCCGACCGTCCATTTGAGCGCCGGCGACCAGCGCTCCGGGGGACCGAGCGCGCTGCCGGCCCAATCGAACTCGCGCACGCGGCGCGCCATCTCGCCGCCTCCCTCGGCGGCAAGCTGGGCATTTGCCGGCTTTGCCGGCGCCGCGGCGGCCGGCACCACGATCGCAGGCGAGGATGACGGGGGCTTCAGAACGGGCTCCATCCGTTTTACAACGAACGTACCCGGCTTTTGTGCCGAGGCCGGCCGGGGTCGGGCCATTATCCTGAAGAAGTGCTTGCCGGTCCGGACGTTCAAGAATGGACGTGGCAGGGCCGCACGCCTGGAGGGCCGCCTTCGGCGGCCGGCCCCGTGAGCATCACCGCGCGCTGCAGGAGGCGTCGCCGAACACGCAGAACTGCGCGCAATGCGGATGATTGAGCGGTACCGCCCGCGCCGCCTCGCGCAAGGTGCGGCCGAGCTCGAATTGCGGATCATAGGGAATGAGCGTGCAGGCGACCACCGCCGGATGCGCCGCGCCCTTGCGCTTGATCACCATGCGCGAGGAGGCGCACATCAGCTCGCCCGGCGCCTTGTCGAGCCTCTCCCAGTCCGCGGCTGCGATCTCCGGCGCATCGGCATGCGAATCCATCTCGGGAAACAGCATCAGGTGCGCGGGATTGCTCGCATCGAGCGGAATGCCGTGCCCCGCAAAGAGCTGGGCAAAACCCTCGCGCTCGGCGTCACTATCCTCGCCCCACATCGTGCGGCCGGCGACCGTGACGTTGAAGCCATTGCGGGCGAGCCACTGCAGGCCTTCGAGCGTCGGTCGGAACGAGCCGGGGCCGCGCTCGTCCTCGTGGCGCATTTGCGTGAAATGATCGAGCGAGACCCGGAACTGCAGCTTAGCGCCGCAACGGGCTTTGAGCGCCAAAAGCTCGGCCTTGCGGCGCTGCATCGGCCGCATGGCATTGGTGAGCACGAGCACGCGGAAGCCGCGCCGAACGCAATCCTCGATCATGGCCAGGAGATCGGGATTGAGGAACGGCTCGCCGCCGGTGAAGCCGATCTCCGCGGTCTCGCACTGGTCGCGCGCGATCTCGTCGAGATAGTCCGCGACTTCAGCGCGCGTGAGATAGACCAGCCGGTCGTTGCGCGGGCTCGATTCGATATAACAATTGCGGCAGCCGATGTTGCACAGGCTGCCGGTGTTGAACCACAGAGTCTCGAGCCGCCGCAGGGCGACGCTCGCGCGCGGCTTACCGTCGGCGGTGCGCGAGGGATCCTTGAACTTGGGAGGCCGCAGGGGCGCGACATTGTCGCGGGCCGGATCGGGCCAGGCCCGCTCTACAGCGAGCAGGCGCCGGCGCGGTTGCACGGGCCGGCCCGGCGCTCGCCAGAGCGCGTGCCCCTCCCGGAACGGCACGCCGCGCTCGCGGATCTCCCGATACGGCAGCACATCGCAGCTCGGCCACAGCCCGCTAGTCAGTGCGAGCGCATATTCTTCCGGCAGACCAGCGGCGCGCATCTTGCGTGCCGCCGTCGCATGATCGTAGTCGAGCGCCCGGTGCTCGATGCGCAATCCTGAAGCTTGCGGAATCAACAGGCTGAACCACACCCGCGGGGTGCCGTCGTTCGCCGGCATGCCGATCGCGCCGGCATTGTGCCAGAGCTTGCCGTTGATGATTTGCGTGAACGGCAGGCCGCAGTGTCCGCCGATGATGCCGTCGGCACCCGACGTGTCGAGCTCCGCGGCTTTGATGGCAGGAACGGTCGAGGCGAACAGGAAGCGGTTGATCCCGGTGACGCCGCCGTGCACGATCGCTAGCCGCAGCCCCTCGAAATCGACGTCGATCCGGCGCGGCAGGCTCGCCATCCAGGCGCGGGCATCCCCGTCGAGCATGCGGTCGGCATGGGCGAACCACGCCGCGGAGAGTTTTTCGCAGGCGCTGCCGGGCGCGAAACCACAGCCGCAGTCGCCGCTCTGTGCGGCCAGGCTCTCCTCGCAATTGCCCATCACGACATGGGCGCCGGATCGCCGCACGAGATCCACGGTCGCCGCGGGATCGGCGCAATAGGCGACCACGTCGCCAGTGCAGATCATGCGCTCCCCGGGAACGCCGAGGTGCTCGGCTGCTTCGAGCAACGCGCGCGTCGCCTCGAGATTGCCGTAGGGCCCGCCGAACACGATCGCGGGCTTATCCAGATGCAGCCGCGGGCGACCCTCCCCGCTGCCCGGGAAGGACAGAGCAAACGCCGGATTCATTGATGTTTTGCTCTCGCGCAGCATCGGAGCCTCGATCTGCCTCCTTTGCCATTGCGTGCTTTGTTCGTCCAGCCGACCCGCCATTTACCCATTCACGTTTGCGTTTACCGGGAGACCGGATCGGTCACCCTCCTGGCTCGGCGAGCAACTCGCCGCATGAGCAATTCGGCCGATTTCGACGCCGACGCGGCGTTCCTATACAATGTGCCGAGGAGCAGAGACGCATGCCAGGCGCGCTGATCGAGATCGACGGATTGAGCAAGTCGTTCGACGGCGGGCAAAGTTTCGCCGTCCGCGACGCGCGCGTGAGGGTGAGGCCCGGCGCCTTGGTCGCACTGGTGGGCGGCTCCGGGTCCGGCAAGACGACGCTGCTCAAGAGCATCAACCGGTTGATCGAGCCCGACAGCGGCGAAGTGCGGATCGAGGGCGAACCGGTCGGCCGCGCGGAGGCGCCGTCGCTGCGCCGGCGCATCGGCTACGTGTTCCAGGACATCGGCCTGTTTCCGCACATGAGCGTCGCCGAGAACATCGGCATCACGCCGCAGCTGCTGGGCTGGCAGCAGCAAGAGATCACTGCGCGCATCGCCGAGCTGCTCGACCTCGTCGGTCTGCCGCAAAGCTATGCGTCGCGATTCCCCGCCGCGCTCTCCGGCGGCGAGCGCCAGCGCGTCGGCGTTGCCCGCGCCATCGCCGCGCGGCCGAAGATCGTGCTGATGGACGAGCCGTTCGGCGCGCTCGATCCGATCACCCGCGACGCGCTCGGCTCCGCCTATCGGGCGCTCCACGAAAAGCTCGGCTTGACCACCATTATGGTAACCCACGACGTGCAGGAAGCCGTGCTGCTCGCCGACGAGATCGTGGTGATGAAGCGCGGCCGCGTGCTGGCGCAGGATATTCCCCGCGCGCTGCTCGCGGACGCGGCGCACCCCGATGTCCGAGCGCTGATGGCGATGCCCAAGCGCCAGGCCGAGCGCATCCGCGCGGTCATCGGCGAAGGCGAGCGGCCATGAACGAGCGCATCGCCCAGGCGTTCTCCCTGCTGCCGAATTATCTCGCCCAGCACGTGTTGCTCAGCGCGGCGGCGCTCGCGCTCGGCATCGCGCTGAGCCTGCCGCTCGCCGTGCTGGCCTCGCGCTACGCCCGGATTCGCTGGCCGATCCTGGCCGCGGCGAGCCTGGTCCAGACCATTCCGGGCCTCGCCTTGCTCGCGCTGTTCTATCCGCTGCTGCTGGGGCTCTCGGCTCTGACCAAAACGCTCGTCGGCGTGGGCGTGCCGGCGCTCGGATTTCTGCCCTCGGTCGCGGCGCTCACGCTCTACTCCATGCTGCCGATTCTCCGCAACGGCGTCGCCGGCCTGACCGGATTGCCGCCGGCCATCCTCGAAGCGGCGGACGGGGTCGGCATGACGCCGCGCCAGCGGCTGTTCCGGGTCGAGGCGCCGCTCGCCGCCCCGATGGTGATGGCGGGCGTGCGCACCGCCGCGGTGTGGACCATCGGCGCGGCGACGCTCTCGACCGCGGTCGGCCAGACCAGTCTCGGCAATTTCATCTTTTCCGGGCTGCAGACCGAGAACTGGATCTTCGTGCTATTCGGCTGCGCCGCCGCCGCAACGCTGGCGCTCGCGGCCGATCAGCTGCTCGGCCTCGTCGAGGCGGGCGCAGCGCGGCGCGATGTGCGCCGCTTCGGACTCGGACTGACCGGTCTCGCGCTCGGAACCGCGGCCGCGCTGCTGCCGCTGTTCGCGGGCGCGGGGAAAACCTACGTGATCGGCGCCAAGAATTTCAGCGAGCAATTCATCCTCTCCGAGCTCATCAGCGAGCGCCTCGAGCGCGAGGGGCTTTCGGTGCGGCACAAGGACGGGCTCGGCTCCGCGGTGGCGTTCCGGGCGCTCGCCAGCGGCGACATTGATTGCTACGTCGATTACTCCGGGACGCTGTGGACCAACGTGCTCGAGCGCCGGGATTCGCCGCCGCGCGAGACGATGCTCGCCGAGCTCAGCCGCGATCTCAAGCAACGTTACGGCGTGATCCTGCTCGGCGCGCTCGGGTTCGAGAACGCCTACGCGCTTGCCATGCAGGCCGATCGCGCGGCGGCGCTCAAGCTGCGTACGATCGCCGACCTTGCGCGCGAGTCCTCGCAACTCAAGCTCGGCAGCGACCTCGAATTCCTGAGCCGGCCGGAATGGGCGGCCCTGCGCGACGCCTACGGACTCAGATTCCCGGTCGAGCGCTCGTTCAGTCCCACCTTCATGTATCGCGCGCTCGAGGGCGGCGAGGTCGACGTCATCTCCGCGTTTTCCAGCGACGGCAGGATCGCCGCGCAAAAGCTCGTGGTGCTCACCGACCCCAAGCACGCGATCCCCGCCTATGACGCCGTGATCCTGCTCTCGCCGCAGCGCGCCGGCGATGCGGCGCTCAAGGGGGCGCTCGAGCCGCTGATCGGCCTGATCCCGGTCGAGCGGATGCGGGAGGCGAACTTCATGGTCGATCGCGATGCCGACAAGGCTTCGCCCAAAGACGCCGCCAGGTTCCTGGCGAAGGCGCTCAATCTGCCGGGCTCGTGACGGGAACACGCTGTCGTTCCGGGGGCGACAGCTCGCGAAACCCATGACGCCGAGGAAAATTTGCTCGGCCGGGTCGGCGCGAGTCCCGGTTTCCGGGCTTTCGCGGGCCTGGGACGATGAGGGCAGGAGATTGCTTGACTTGCCATGAAGCCGCCACGTATTTGGCGCCATCCAGGAAAGGAAAACAAAAGCGCCAATCGGGGAGGCAACAACGAGGGCGCCGCGATGTCAGGCGCCCCGGGCTCGGGACGGGCTCGCTCGACCGAGCGATGCAGCCGGACTTCGCCGTGCACGCATGCTTGCCGGCGCGCGACCCGTCGCGCCGGCGCGATCCCGGCTGCTCCGGATGAGGAGGGAATGGCAAGACGCAGTGTTCCATATTACGAGCGGCTCCGGCGCCTGAGGCAAGATCCTCGCGTCGGATACGCGGTAGTATTGGCGAGCGTGGCCCTGAGCATCGCGGCGCGATGGGCGATCGGCGACCTGTTGATTGCGGTCCCCTTCATCACCTTCTATCCCAGCGTCATCATCAGCGCCTTGATCGGCGGGGCCGGCCCCGGGGTGGCTGCTACCATCCTGTCCGCCTTGGCGGCCTGGTATCTGTTCATCCCGACCGGCGTTTTTCCCGCGGTTCTGGTGCTGGTGTTCTTGCCGATTGCGGCGTTCAACGTCCTGCTGATTGCGCTGTTGAACCGGGCCGTGGACCTGCTCTGGACCCAGCGCGAGAACGTCCGGCGCGCGGTCGAGGTGGCTCCGATCGGCGTGCTCGCGGTCAATACCGACGGCACAATCACGCTAGTCAATGCGGCGACCGAGGTCGTGTTCGGCTACAGCCGCGAAGAGCTGCTCGGGAAACACGTGGAACTTCTGGTGCCCGAGGCGGCGCGGGCGGTGCACGTGGGCTTGCGTGCCAATTTCGCCGAGCAGCCGCAGACGCGGGCCATGGGCGCGGGCCGCGAGTTGTTCGGCCGGCGCAAGGACGGCGGCAAAATCCCGATCGAGATCGGGCTCAATCCCATCGAGCGCGACGGCAAGCGCGGCGTGCTCGCCACCATCGTCGACGTGACCGAACGCAAGCGCGCCGAGGAGCGGCAGAATCTGCTCACGCGCGAGCTGCACCACAGGACGCAGAATCTGTTCGCGGTGATCCAGGCGGTCACGAACCGCAGTCTGGTCGGCGATGCGGCGATGGACGAGGCGAGACAGCAGCTGCTCGGCCGGCTCAAAGCACTGTCGCGGACCTACCTGGCGGTCACCGACGCGGCGGGCGAAGGCGTGGCGCTTGCGAAGATCGTCGGAAGGGAGCTTGCGGGCTTCGAGGATCGATTCGAGGTGCAAGGCAGCGACACGCTGCTGCCGCCGAGCGCCGCCCAGAATTTCTCGCTCATCGTCCACGAACTCGTGACCAACGCGTCCAAGCACGGCGCGTTGTCGGCTGCCGACGGCGAGGTTTCCGTGCGGTGGGACGTGGCGCGGAGCGACGGACACTCCGTGCTCACTTTCGCGTGGCAGGAGCGAAACGGACCGGCGGTGACCGCGCCGACCCGCAAGGGCTTCGGCCACGTCATTCTCAACGACGTGGCCCAGCGGTTCGCCAGCAAGGTGGCGATGGATTTTCCCGCAAGCGGTTTTTGCTACGAGCTGCAAGCCGAGCTCGAGAAGCTCGAAGCGCTGGAGCAGTAAAAGGCCGTAGGCGCCGATTCATCATGCCGGGCAAGCCCGCGCGTGACGAGATCGGGAAGATTGCCCCGCTCCATCAGCTTTAGGAAGCCGCGGGTCGCTAATGACACGGAATGGATCCCGTCCGAAATCACCGCAGACACGATTTGGAAGCTTGAATCTCGACTTCACGGCGATTTTTCAACTGACAACAGGTCTGGTCATCAGAAAACAACCATCTTGACCACGTTAACATTATCATCATCGGCTCTTGCTAGCGGCGCCCAAATGCTTTATTTGGAGGTACCGTAATGTATCAGACAGGAGATCGATGATGGCTGCACGAAGAAAGATCACTCGTCGCGAGTGGACGAAGAGCGACGTCCGCCAGCTGAAATCGCTGGCCAAGAAAGTTCCGGCGAGAAAGATCGCCAGCAAGCTGCGGCGCTCGGAAGGCGCGGTGCGGCAAAAGGCATTCGTGCTGGGAACTTCGCTGGGAACCAGAAAGCGACGCCGGCGGAAGTGATTTCAGGTACCGGACGACAGGCATCAGAAATCGGGACGGCAGACGACGGACGGCGCAGAGCTGACTTTCGTATTTGTCGTCCTGTTTCTGGGCCTGAGCCCCGCAGAGACCCGATTCCGGAATTCCGACTCGCGGGTTTCTAGATTTTTGACGGCCGATCGCCGTTTTCCGATTCCGACATGGCACGCAACAAGAAGCGAATCCTGGTTCCCAACATCATGGGCGCCGTCGGCTGGGACGTGCTCGAGCAGCGCGAGGACGTCGAGCCGATCGCGTTTGCGACCACGATTTCGGCGGGCGATTTCAATGCGCTGCTGCGATCGGATGGCGATGTCAACGGCGTCATTCTCGGCCTGACGCGCTTCGGCGAGGCCGAATGTGCAGGTGCGCGCGGGCTGCAGGTCGTGGCCCGGATCGGGGTCGGCTACGACACCGTCGACGTGCCGGCGCTCACTCGTCACCGCATCCCGTTGATGGTCGTCGGCACCGCCAATTCGCCCACGGTGGCCGAGCAGGCGCTGTTCATGATGATGGCGCTGGCGAAACGCGGGGCCCAGCTCGACGGCCTGGTCCGCGCCGGCCGCTGGCGCGAGCGGTTGAGCGCGCTGCCGGTCGATCTCATGAACAAGACCTTGCTCATCATCGGCTTCGGCCGGATCGGCACGCGGACAGCGAAGCGCTGTCTCGCCATGGAAATGAACGTACTGGTCTATGATCCTTATGTCCCGGCCGATCAGGTGCGCGCGGCCGGCTGCGAATCGGTCGGCGATCTCGACGCCGCCTTGCCTCGCGCCGACTTCGTCAGCATCCATTGCCCGCGGACGCCGGAAACCGAAGGCATGTTCGGGGCCGCGCGGCTTAAGCGAATGAAGCCGACCGCCTATCTGGTCAATACCGCGCGTGGCGGCATCATCGACGAGACGGCGCTGCATGCGGCGCTCACCACCGGCGTCATCGCCGGCGCCGGCATCGACGTGTTCGATCGCGAACCACCGGCAACGGACAATCCGCTGCTCACGCTCGACAACGTCGTCACTGCCCCGCACATGGCCGGTGTTACTCGCGAATCGGTCGATCGCATGGCCGGGCAGGCGGTGCGCAACGTGCTCAGCGTGTTCGACGGCAAACCGATCCGAGAGAACGTGATCAATCCCGAGGTCCTGGAGTGAGGCTCTCATTCTCCATGGCCCGGGCGTAGCGCATCACGGTGTGCGGGGAACGGCTCCTCACTCCCCCGATGGTTCCGCGTCCATCTTGAAGCCGCGGAATGCCCAGGCGGTAGCCAGGCCGAATAGCAGCAGGGCGATCGGCGGCCCGAAAAACACCACCGGGATGCTCAGGAAATCGCCGGCCGTTTTAAACCCATCGCTCATCGCGTACAGAATCGAATAAATCGCCCAGCCCATGATCCATGCGGCGGACATGAGCATCCAGACCCGAAGCAGGCCGCGACGCCAATTGATCGGCACTGTTTCTTCTTTCGGCTCGACAAGAGTCCGTCGGCCACCTCGATAGAGAGTCATGGCGGCGTTCCCGTGTTCGCGATTGCCCCGCTATTCTAGTTCTCCCGTTCTCAATTCTCCAGCGCCGTGCGCCGATCATGCAAGAGGTTGGGGCGTGGATCGACCGCGCCGTCATCCTCGGTACGCACGACAAGCGGTGGCGCTATTCGCGCCGCTCGGCCGGATTGGGCCCGCGCGGCCCCTTCTGCTCTGGAGCCGCTCCCGGTCCCCGGCCGCCGCCTCTCGGCTCCTGTGCCATTCCGGTACCGCCGCGCTCCTGCGCGCGACCCTGCTGCGGGCTCGGCCGCTGCTCGCGCGTCGCCGCGCTCGGCCCGCGCCTCTCTTCCGCGCCCGGACCCCGGCCGCCGCGCTGCTCGGCCGAACTGGGACCCAGCCGCTGCTCAGGCCGGACGCGTTGTTCGGTCGCCCTTGGACCACGGCGCTCCTCCGCCCGACCGCGCTGCGGCTCCGCGCCCGGGGGACCTCGACGCTGCTCGGCCGCATTCGGACCCGGGCGCTGCTCGGCCCGCCCGCGTTGCTCCTCGCGTCCGGCTGCCGCACCGGGAGGCGGGCCACGGCGCTGCTCGGTTCGGCTGCCTTCCCGGCCCTGGGGTTTTGCGGCCTCTCCGCGCTGCTCGGGACGCGGCGGCGGGGTCGCGCCTTGCGCGGCGCCGGGCTGTTCGCGACCGATCTCGCGGCCTTGCGGTTTTGGTGTTTCGCCGCGCCGTTCGGGCGCCGGGCCGGGTTGACGTTCCGCGCCGCGGCGCTGCCGCTCTTCGGGCATCCCAGGTTGTTTGCGCTCCTCGGCCGCGCTCGGCTTGCCGGGCTGTTGCGGCTGTTGCGCGGTGCTCGGCGCACCCAGTCGCGGCGGTTGCTGGGCAGTGCCCGGGGTTCCGGGGCGCGGCGGTTGCTGCGCCGTGCCGGGCGCACCCGGTCGGCCCGGCGGTTCACGCCGCGTTTCGGCCGGTGCTCCGGGTTGGCGTTCCTGCCCAACTGTGCCGGGCCCGGCACTCGGCTGACCCGGCTGTTGCGCCTGGCGGGCGGCAGCCGGCGGATTCTCGCCGAGCCGGCCCTTCTCGCCGGGTCTGAGCGGCGTTGGCGGCGGTACATTCCGGGCGGGCTGAATCGCCGCTTGTTGTTTCTCGATTACCGTTTCGCGGACGCTCTGGCGTTCGGTCGTGCGAACCTCGATCGCATTCTGGACGCCGACCGTCCCGGCCAGTACCGGCGGGCGGACCTCGACGGGGCGCAGCGGACGGCCGACCGCCGCCGCAATGAAGGTCGGCTCGATTCCGGGATTGATCGCAATGCGCTGACGCTCCTCGATGATCGTCCGGTTCACCACGACGGTCTCGCGGATGAACACATCATACTCGCGGCGTTCCAGGACCACTTCGCTGATCCGCGGCGCGATGAAATCGCGATCGCGGATGAAGATCCAAACATCCGGTCTCGGCTCGATCTCGACCAGGATCTCCTCGGGCGGGAGCGGCGCCCACCCGATATGACGCCCACCTCGGCGCCAATCGACCCAGGCCGGCCCCCATTCATGGCGCGGTATCCAAATCCAGCCCATTTCCGGGTCGAACACCCAACGGCCGTAATGGAACGCCACCCAGCCCCAGTCCTGCTCATCCTGCGCCGAGATCCAGTACCAACCCCATTCCTCGGTGTAGCCCCAGTGTCCGTGCGTATAGGGACGCCAGTCGCGCGGCCGGCTCGCAGGCAGCCACACCTCGCCCCAGCGCTGATGGTGCTGCCACCTGCCGTACGGTTGCAGCACGGCATGGAAATCGATCGAGGTCGAAACGCGGGTTTCGGTCTGGGCCGAGGCCGGCGCGGTTGAGGCATCGAGGCAAGCTGCGCCGCCCACGATGGCAATGGCGGCCACGCTCGACAGCAACGGGAGCTTGCCGCGCGTAACAAGATTTCGCATCGCACTGCCCTCCTGGATGGGTTGGTGTGACCCCAACCGGGTCGTCGGGAACCAGTTCCATTCGCCGGCATTTTCGCTTTTCAGGGCCGACGTGTTTCACGTCGGCACGCATTGCATCGGAGCACAATCGCCATGGCCTCCCCCCACGCGCGCTCGATCTTCATCATCGGCCTGCAGAATGCCCACGCGATGGAGCGGCAGGCCCAGCAACTGCTGGAGCGTCAATGCGAGCGTCTGACCCGCTATCCCCAGGTGTGCGCACGCATCGGGCAGCACCTGGAGGAGACCGGACGGCAGCTGCGACGGCTCGAGGAATGTCTCGGCTCGATGAATCAGGACCGCTCCCGACTCAAGGACGCGGGCATGGCCTTGCTCGGCAATGTGCTGGCGGGATCCCATGCACTCGCCGGCGACGAGATCATCAAGAGCAGTTTTGCCGATTACGCCTTCGAGCATTACGAGATCGCCGCCTACAAATCGCTGCTGGTGCTCGCGGAGCAGCTCGGCTCGCCGGAGGCGCAGGCTTCGCTGCGGCAATCGCTGGACGAGGAGGAGAAAATGGCGGCGTGGATCCTCGATCACCTGAGAGATCTGACGCTGGAATATTTGCGCCGGGAGGAAATCGAAATGGCGCGATGAACGCCCTGGTGCCACGCAACACCGGCATCGCTCCCACCGGCGCACAGGCCTTCACAAACCGAAGCAGACGCGGGTCCCGGACTTCGCTGCAGTTTTCGCCCGGACTACGGACGTACCGGCACCACGGCTCAATCGCGGCGGCGCAAGAACATCATCCCGAACAGGAAACCGGCGGCCGCGGCAAGCGAGATCGCGGTAAAGGGCTGCCGCTCGATCGAGGTTTTGAGCGCGTCGCCAAGGGAGGAAGACGCGTCGCGAACCTGATCGACGGCTTCCATGCCTGCCTCCATAGCCTCGGCGGTCTTCGAGCGCATGGTATCGGCAGCCTGATCGACGGCTTTGACCGTGCCGGAACGCATGCTTTCCACGGTCTCGTCGGCCTTGTCCTTGGCGGTGCTCGAGGCATCCTTCAGTCTTCCGGAAACGTCTGACATGACAGTCTCACACAGGTTGGAGTTGGCGGAATTTAGAATTCGCGGACAGCAGCGCGGTCACGCTTGCCGTTTCATCCTGCCAACATGCCGGAGGTCGGTTTAGTTCCGCACCATCACGGTGAATCCGTCGTGAGGCTGCCTCGCACGCGGTTACCCGCGCGCATTGGGTCAGGTGCTACGCTCCCGCATTTTCAATCCGGGCGCGCGCTTTCCCGCGGTCGACATCGGGCTGGCGCGCGATATCAGCGGCGACCGAATCATTCGATTCCGCATCGCGCCGTTTTCGGCCCGGCGGCGGACCGGTGCCGGACAGAACTTCGCTCCCCGAGAATCGTCTCCGAGATGAAACCAAGCCGCCAAGGCTCGCATTGGGGTAAGCAAGGAAATCCTGGCTGCCTAGCGGCTGTTGCTGTAGCCAAGGAAACCCGCCGGCCTTCAAATATTTGAATGAAGCGGATCCGGATCCATCTTGGCCGGACTATTTCACCGGTCGCGCCGCGGTTTCCTCGATCCACCCGGCCTTCACCCGGGCCTTGATGATCATGGCCCCGCATTCTTCACGGGACAGCCCGAAGCCATCGAGCGCGCCGGCGTGCGTCGTGGACCCATCGTCCATGGGCTCCGTCCAGCCGTAAAGATCGTCAACCGCGCATCCGGCGAGCTCTTCCAGCGTCTTGATGCCGTTCTCGCCCAAGGCGACCAGCATCGACGCGGTGACGCCCGGAATTTCCTTGAGCGCATCCTCGACACCGAGCGCTCGACGCTTGGCTTCGAACTCGGCTTCGCTGCGCTCGGGCTCGGAACGCGCCGTTGTCTTTAGAGCCTGCGCGGCGTTGGCAGCGCTTCGCAGCCAGGAGAACATATCCAGCCCATTTTGTTGTCGCTCACGGCCGCGGCATGATCGGCGGGCGGGCTTGCGCCCGTGCCGGCTATCACGGCCAGCGCAGTCTATCGGTGAATTTTACCGTGCTAGATTGCCAGCGTGAGCAAGGCAATTCCGGTGACCGCCGCCAACCACGTCATCCATTCGACGGCATCGAAGCCGAGCAGTCGACCATCCTGCCAAACATACACCGACATGATTCCGCTCCCCGAAAGGTCGAGCCGACACTAACCTTTCCGGGCCCGACTGGGAGGAAAATTCATCGGATCGGCGACAGATTCCAGGTGGCTGTGGCGGCGGAGCATCACCTCTCGTGCCGGATTGAAATCGAACCGGCTCTCCCCGGCCCTTGACCCGGTAATGCCCAGGCCTGTGCCGGGCATCCACGATCCGAATCCCCGTCCGCAAGACGTGGGCGGCCCGGGCAACCCGCCCATAGGACTGAAAGGTACCGCATTTTAGGAGCTCCCACCGAGGCAGATCGGCAGGTCACGCCGTTCAGGTTCCATTCAGCGAGCCAAGTTGAACGTCATCGATCCTGTGCTTGGGCATCGTCGGCGGCCTAGTCCAGCCGGAAAGCAATATCGCCGGTTTGTCCAACCAAGTATCTTACGAAATCACCCGCAAGTTCGCCTGCGGCGGAACGAATTTGTGCGCCGAGTGGTGACCAAGATGAACAGCGGAGCGGTAATCATGCCGATTGTGAGCCTTCGCCGCACGAGCGCCCGCGCGGGCGGTATCTTCGTCGTCGTCGCGGTGGTCATCGCCATGGTCGGGACGGCAACGGCGCAGAGCCAGGAGCTTCCGCGACTGGAGACCAACCAGGCCTATGTCGAGGAAGTCACGCGCACGACCACACTTGCGATCAATGATCCGATTGCCGTATTCGCTTTCGTGCTGAACAGCCTTCCCGATCGAGTGAAGGTCTATCCGACCGAGAACTATTACTATTTCAGCTTCCTTCACAACGCCAAGCGCTACGCCGGCAATATCCGGCTGGACGCGAGCAACCGCGACGAAGGCAAGGTGATATTTGCGTATTACGAGGAGCTGTCGGAATGGCGAGACGAAAGTCCGGTCACCCATATCATTTTCGACGCCTCGCAGGGCGTCACGGTGGAAAAGGTCGAACGTCTGGTCTATCGGGTTTCCCACGGCCCCAAGAGCGTCGTTTTCGTGCTCAACGATCTGTCGCAGGTGAAACCGCCGGCGAACGCCATCGGACCCGACGAGAAGTTCCTCGGGCCGATCTTCGACGAATCGGCCATTCGCTTCTTCCTCGTCTACAACGCGAGGCTGAAGATCTTTCACTACATCCTCGACGAGACCGTGAAAGTCGCCGACGAATTCGTCCCGAGTCGTCGCACCGATCGCATTATTATCGGCAAGCGCACCGATTTCGCCTTCTACCGGGACCACCGGCTCGACCGCAAAATCCTGATCGGCGTATTCGAAGGCAATGCGCGGGCGAACAATTACTTTGATGGGCCGTTCGACCAATTGCCCGACAATTCCATCGAAGGCGAGACCTTGCGCGAGATCCTTCTCGAGATCGAGCCGCGCCTGAAAGGCCGGATCGACCGCTTCGGAGGCTCGCCGGACGGCGCGGTGCGCTACATGATCGCTCCGTACCTGCCGTATCGAACGGAGGACGAACTCGACGCCTTCGATAAGTGCGCGACCAGCAAGAAGAACCCGGCGGCAGCGTATTACAATTGCTTCGTCGCCGAGTACGTCGCCAAGCGTGTTCCCGATGCGCCGCCTGCGGCGTCGAAGAAAGGCTCGAGGGTGCGCCAATAGGTATCGCTCGCGCGTCCGCCGAAGTGCCGCCACGCGGGCGCTGCGATTCGCCGGCAAAGAGACGGACCCGCCGCTCTCCGCGGACCGTCTCTCAGCCAAGCAATTTGCCGCCTGACATTAAAAGCGGCTGCCCCAGCGCCAGTGTCCATGGCTGCCCCAGCGCCAGTGCCCGTGGCTGCCCCAGCGCCAGTGGTGCCCGCGGCTGCCCCAGCGCCAGTGGTGCCCGCGGCTACCCCAGCGCCAGTGTTGCACCTGATCCACGGGATCGACCGCGGCGGCGGCATCCGGGATCCCTGTGCCAGTGACAGGCGCGGCCGAACTGCCCGATGTTCCGACGAAGCCGATGCCTGCGGCCACAAGCATCGCAATCAAGATCGTTCGCATTCGGCTTTCCTCCGTTTGACTCTGCATCCGAGGCTGCCATGAAAACTCTGAACGCCTCGTGACCAACACGTTCATCTCCGGTCTCGCCTGCCCCCGCTTTCGGCGCGGCATCGGGGCCGTTTCGGCGGCCGCCAACCGGTCTGAACGGGTCTCGGATTCCCCGAGTTACGCTCCAATGGTCATCGCCGTGAACGTGTCTCGCGCTTGAGATACCTTTCTTTCGAATCGACGTTGCTCTGAACAGAACCAGGAATAGAAAGATTGAATAAAGAACAAGTAATGGAAACAATTGTTCCTCGGCGCAGCAACGAGGCCGACCGATTTTTGATGAACATCCGTTTATTTATCTTGGCCTCCACGACCTGCATACGACGTGCCGGGCCGGTCATCGGCCAACCGGCTCTCGGTTCTCATGTCGACCGGCATCCGATCTGACCTCGGCGGGCCAGGGAGCGCGCACGTCCGCGGGCAGCGCTTCGACCACTTTTAGGATCTGGCCCGGGCTGACGTGCCGAGCCAAAACCCCGAACACCGCCTGGGCGGCCTTCGGGACATTGACGGGTCTGGTGTCCTCGAGCTCCGCGGCAATTCTCGCCAAAAATTCGTCGCGCGTGCGGATTCGCTCGGGTTTGCCCGTAGGCCGCCATTGGTCATAGTACGCGCCGCGCACCCGGATCGGCAGCCGCGAGCCGAGATGGACCGCAAGCTCGACCGGAACCCGGTCTCGCAAGGCGCGGAGCACGGCACCCAGTACGTGCCATGCCGTTTGCCGCTGCGGCCCCACTGCACTTTCCAGCTCATGCAGCCATTGGTGGGTCGTTTGCAGAGTCTTGTCGAATACGTCGACGCCGTGCGTGCTCATGACGGCCCCTCCTTTGCTCTCCGGGCGGAACTCGCTTCTGCAATCTGGGTTCCGGATCGGTAAATCATTCTATCAAAATGCTTTTTGGAGATGCCGGCCAACCTGACCGCACGACGATCTGCGGCAATCGGCAAGCAGCTCAGCGCAGGCTGCCGCCGATGTCGGCACACAGCGCCGCGGTAAAATCCTTCGTGCCGAGCTTGCCGCCGAGATCCGCGGTCCGAGTTGCCGGATTTTTCAGAAGCGCATCGACGGACCGGTCGATCGTCTGCGCTGCCCGGGCGAAGCGCTCGCTCTTGTGCCGCCGCGCCAGCCACTCGAGCAGCATCGCAGCGGAGAGCACCAGGGAGACCGGATTGGCCCGATCCCGTCCGGCTAGGTCCGGCGCGGAGCCGTGTTGCGCCTGCGCCATGCAGTGCGCATCGCCGGCGTTGATCGATCCGGCGAGCCCGAGGCTGCCCGACAGCTCCGCGGCCTCGTCGGAAAGAATGTCGCCGAACATGTTCGTCGTGACGATCACGTCGAAACGCCCGGCGTCGCGCACCAGCAACGCCGCCATGGAATCGACGAGTTGCTCCTCATAGGCCACATCCGGATGCTCCTGCGCGAGCTTGCGCACCTCGCGCAGGAACAGCCCCTCCGAGACCTTGAGGACATTGAGCTTGTGCACGGCCGTAACCTTGCGTCGGCGGGTTGCGGCGAGATCGAACGCCGCTGTGGCGATGCGTCGCGAACCCGCCGCCGTTATCTTGCGCACCGAAAGCGCAAGATCGGGCGTCGGCATGAACTCTCCCGATCCCAGGTGCATGTTGCGGTCGGCATAAAAACCCTCGGTGTTCTCCCGCACGATCACGAGGTCCATCGGTGCTCGCCCGTAATGGGCAAGCCCGTCTCGCGACCGACTGGGACGAACGTTGGCATAAAGATCGAGCGCGATTCGCAGCGTGGCCGAAACATTGATGCCGCCCTCCGCGCGCCCGGGGTATTCGGATTGCGAGACTGGTCCGAGCAGGACGCCGTCCGCCGCACGGCAGCGCTCGAGCACCGCCGGCGGGAAGGTGGTCCCGCTCGTCTTGAGACGGGAGAGCCCGATCTCGTGGGTCTCGAGGTCGAGGCCGAGCTCCAGGTTGCGGTTCACGAGCGCGAGCACCTCAACTGAAGCGGCGGAAATTTCCGGGCCGATGCCGTCGCCCGGCAATACGACGATGTGCACGGTCATGCTCCTCCCGGCGCTGAGGTCGCCACCGATCATGATAGCATTCGCAAGCGAGCCGGAAGAAGCACGGCAAGCGTTCGCTGCAGTCAATCGCGCAGGCCGAACTCCATGGTGATCTCATCCGCGGCCAAGGCGGCGCTCCGCGGCGGTTTCTCGCCGCCTCGGGTACGGGCGAGCAGGATTCCGCTACAATGCCGAAGCTGCATGCCGGAGCGTGAGCAGCGCGTCCGGGAACCCCGCCAGGGTGGGCCACGTTCGTCCCGTGCCGCGCCGGCACGGTGACCCGCAAGCCGCAGGCCGTGGAGCAGGCGCCCCAATGACATCGAGCGGACCCACCTTCCTGCATACCGGGCTCACACGCGGCGACGGACAGGCGGATGCACGACCGGGTTTTGCCACGCTCACGCTCGGCAGCATCGGCGTGGCCTATGGCGATATCGGAACCAGCCCGCTCTACGCGTTCCGCAAGGCGATCTCGGCGGCAACGGATTCCGGGGGAACGGTGACGGCCGAGGCGGTGATCGGCACGCTGTCTCTGATCCTGTGGGCGCTCTTGCTCGTCGTCACGGCGAAATACGTGCTGTTGCTGCTGCGCGCCGACAACAACGGCGAGGGCGGCGTGCTGGCGCTGATGGCGCTCGGGCAACGCTCGCTACGAAGCGGCACGATCATGGTCGCGCTCGGCGTTATCGGCGCCGGCTTCTTCTATGGCGACGCGCTCATCACGCCGGCGATTTCCGTGCTCTCCGCCGTCGAGGGCCTCAAGCTCGCCACGCCGGCGTTCGAGCACTTCGTCCTGCCGTTGACGGTCGCGATCCTGGTGGCGCTGTTCGCGTTCCAATCGCGGGGAACCGCGAAGGTCGCCGCCCTGTTCGGCCCGATCATAACCCTCTGGTTCCTCGCCATCGGGGTGGCCGGCGCCGCGCACGTGTTCGATAATTTGCAGGTCCTGCGCGCTTTCAATCCGATGCGCGGCCTCTTCTTTCTCGCCGGCCACGGCCAGATCGGTCTCCTCACCTTGGGGGCGGTGTTCCTGGCGGTCACCGGCGCCGAGGCGCTCTACGCCGATCTCGGGCATTTCGGCCGTGCACCGATCCAAACAGCTTGGATCGTCTTGGTGCTCCCGGCGCTGGCGTTGAACTATCTCGGCCAGGGCGCGCTGGTTCTCGCCAACCCCCAAGCGAGCGAAAACCCGTTTTTTCTGCTCTATCCGGAATGGGCGCTGCTGCCGATGGTCGGGCTTGCCACGGCCGCAAGCGTGATCGCCAGCCAAGCGGTCATCACCGGGGCTTATTCGCTGAGCCGACAGGCGATCCAGCTCGGGCTGCTGCCGCGGCTCGAGATCCGCCACACCGGAACCTACATGGGGCAGATCTATATGCCTCAGATCAACGCGTGGCTGTTCATCTTCGTCCTGGTCTTCGTGCTCGCGTTCCGCTCCTCGCTCTCCCTGGCGTCGGCCTACGGCATCGCGATCAGCGGGACCATGCTGGTGACGACCATCATGGCCTTCCTGGTGATCCGCAAGCGTTCGCACTGGCCGCTGTTCGTGGTCGCGGCCCTGGTCGCTCCGTTTTTCATCGTCGACGTCGTGTTCTTCGGCGCCAATCTTCTCAAGGTGGTCGACGGCGGCTGGCTGCCCTTGGCCTTGGCGGTGCTGATCATGATCGTGATGCATACTTGGCGCAGAGGCACCGCAGCGCTGCGGAACAAGACCCGCAGGCTGCAGACGCCGCTTGCCGATCTCGTCGCCATGCTGGAGCGCAAGCCCCCGAAGCGCGTGCCGGGAACCGCCGTGTTCCTCACCAGCGACGCGGAGAGCGCGCCGACCGCGCTCCTGCACAGCCTGAAGCATTACAAGGTCCTGCATGAGTACAACGTGATCCTCACGGTGGAAACGGTCGCCGCGCCCTATGTGCCGCCGACGGAACGGGTGCGAATCGAGCGGATCGGCAGCACGTTTTCACGGGTGCGGCTTCGCTTCGGCTTCATGGAGATCCCCAACGTGCCGAAGGCGCTCGCGATCGCCCGCAAGCTCGGCTGGCAGTTCGACATCATGTCGACGTCGTTCTTCCTGTCGCGGCGCGCGTTGCGACCTGCCGCCCAGTCCGACCTGCCGCACTGGCAGGACCGGCTGTTCATCGCGCTCGCCGGAACGGCGAGCGACGCCACCGATTTCTTTCAGATCCCCTCCGGACGGGTGGTCGAAGTCGGCACCCAGGTCGCGGTCTAGGGGCGCCGCAGCTTACCGGATCGGCTGCGTTTCGTGCGCAAGCCGCGGCCCGTCGCGGGCGGCCGGAGACGGAATCCGGCGACTGGTCCTCACAAAAAAATCCGCCCGGCCGGAGCCGGGCGGAGAACTCGAGTCCGGCACTAGGCCGGAATGACCGCCACGATCTTGAACGTGTTCGGGTCGATGATCAAGATCTCATCGCGGACGATGATGAACTTGAAGCCGCGAAACTGCGGAACGATCTCCACGACTTCGGTCGGCAGCGTTACCAGCCTGATGTGCCGCGGAACCACGGTTCCGACCGAGACCGAGAAGTCCACGCTGTCGACGCGCGCACTCGACTCCTTCACGACGATGCTGTGGACCTTGGTCCGCTGCTCCTGCGAGAGCTGAACCGAGGTCGACGTCGTGCTCGAGCTCGAAGTCGACCCGGAGGTCGTACCCTTGCTGGTGCCCTGCTGGGTCTGAGTCTGCGTGCTCGGCTTCTGCTGGCCGGTGGTCGACTGACCGGTCTGAGCGCCGCCCTTCTCCTGGGCCATGCCGGGCTGCTTGCCCTGCTGCGCCTTCGGGCCCTGCGCCTTCTCGCCAGCCTGGGTCGAGCGCTCGGCCTTGCCCTCAGCGCCCTTCTTCTCGGTGCGCTCCTCCTTGCCCTGGGCCATGCCGGGCTTGGCGCCCTTTTGCTCGGCGCCCTTCTGCGCGCCTTTCTGCTCGGCGCCCTTCTGTTCGGCGCCCTTCTGCGCGCCTTTCTGTTCGGCGCCCTTCTGCTCGGAGGCAGCACCCTTCTGAGCCGAACCCTGGCCCTGGCTCATCTGGCCCGCACCGGAGCCGGCGCCGCCCTCGGACTTGCCGGTTTGTGCACCTGCGAAGGTCGCGCCTGCAATCAGCGCTGCCGCCGCAGTCGTGACCCACAATGTGGTCTTCATGCGCAGTTCTCCTTTCCTCTTTGGAATACCCCGTGCCTTGGTGTTTGCCGGAGAAACCCAATAGGCGCGCCTTTTGTTCCGAACTTTACGATGGGGAATCCACGGATATGAACGGATATTCACCAGATTTGCGCCGTTGAGGGAACGAACGCCCGCGTCCGCGATTCTTTCAGCACCCCAGGCATGTCGCAGCTAGCAAATCGAAAGGTTCGCAACCGAAAGGTCCACAACCGCATGAGCGATTTCCCCATCGAACCCGAGCTTCACGTACGCATGGATCGTGGACGCACCTTGCGGTCGATCGACGAAGCCGCCGAGTTCGCCCGCGGCATCGCCAAGGAACGCAACAGCCGGGAATGGGACGGCGTGCTCTATCGGCTCGAGGCGGTGCGCACCCGCGAGGATGCGCGCGATGCGGCCAATGCGCTCCGCGCGCTCTTGGAAGCCGAAGATCTCTTGGTCATGCAACGCGATCAGCCGCGCTGACCATTTCCCTTCCGGCGTGCGGGCGCCAACGCGCCCCGCAAGGCACGCATCGGAGCAAAGGCTCCGAGCTCTCGTGCACTGAGGCGCATTCCACCGGGCACTTGTCCCAGCCGCGCCCGAGCCTCTATCGGATAGGTCTCAGCGCCGCTGCATCAGCTTGCCTGGTTGGCAAAATGCCGGGATTTGAGCCGAGCAAGTCGCGAACCGGCCTTTGACGATCGCATGTCGACGGATGGAGATGTTCGCGCCATCTTCAACAAAATCGTCAGCAGCAGCAGCTTCGTAACGATGTTCTCGAGCAAAAACTTCATCAGCGTACCGACCCGAACGCACACGGAATAGCCCGTAGCAAACATGCGTCTCGGAATGTGTTGTCTCAGACAACATCAACTCCGAATCACGGGCTAAAGTTCCGGTCCTTCGCTCCCGCACCGCAGTGCGCGCATGGCCGAATCTTGACGGCCGTGCATTTGTCGTCTGTCGGGAACTCGACACGTGGCTCCTCGTCAACACCGAATGTTTCCTTCGTTGCGCAAATTTCTTGACCAAGACCGCGAACGGTCTATTGCTTCGATGCGGCCGTTGAGAGCCGGCCATGTCGCCGCCGACGGCAAGCCAGGGGATCTCCAGTCGAGGGCCTCGGGGATCAGCCAGATGCGCACCCAGGAATCCCTGCCGAGCGACGCGCCGGGGGCCGCCGTCCCGACCGGAGCGTCGCCCGCGCTGGCAAAGCGCGTCGGATGGGGCCTGCTCGGATCCGGGCTCGCACGCTTTCTCGTCCTTGCCGTCTGCCGGCTCATGAGCCGGAACCTCGAACGAAGGCGCGGCTCACCGATCCTCAAAAGCCGGAACGGCGTTGTGCGGCTGTGGCGTATCGAAAAATTCCAGGACATATCCTGGCTGCCGGAACAGCCGTGGGTGCTCGATGACGGCGTGCGGCTGGACCCGGATGATCCGGTGCTGGAGTTTCATATTGCGGGCGACCGGTTCATGCAGCTGCTGCTTACGGCGCATTGGCGAGCCGTCGTCGCGCAGGAGTTTCATTCCCTGGTGCCGATGCTGGAGCCGCGGGACGAAGTCGCCCTGGTGGGAAGCACCATTCTGCGGCGTCAAGTCACCGATTTCGGCGCGAGTCTTCGGGAATTGCCGCCGGGGCTGCACCGGTCCCTGGACACGTTCTATCGAAAACTGATCCTGCTGGCGTTTCATCCCGGCGGCGCCAAGCGCGTGTTGTTGGAGCACCGGCCGGTGGTCGAGGCGGCCATCTCGCGGCGGGAATTCTGCCGCCGATATCGAAGTCGCGGCTAACGCTTGGCCGCGCGAACCCCCGCGATTGGGCCGCGCCGGGATCATTATGCCGCGCCGGGATCATTATCCGGATCATTATCCGGGATCATTATGAAGCGTTCGCGTGGAGAATCATTTGTCATCTGGCGGCTAATTTCGGTGAAAGGGTGGAATCGATCCCGCTGCGATCGTGGGAGCGCAACGCAGGCGTGCGGAACGATCCGAGCGCCAAATTCCCGACGTCAGGTCAGGATCGGCTCGAGCACCAGCAAAGCCAGGCCGACGGCGAGCGCCGCACCTGACGCCACCAGCATGGGGCGGTCGTCCGTTGCGGCAGACCGATCAAGGCGAGGCGGCGAAGCACTCTGGTTCGCATGGCACCCCTTCTGCGAGCATCTCTTCGCGAGAGCGCAACAACCAAAGTGGGCGCAAGTTCCGGGCCCGATGGGCGGGCCCTAGGCCGATTGGAATCTTGATTGCGCTGCACAAGGCCGGCGCGCGCGCGAACGGCGCTGCTCGGGATTCTGATCCGTCGCTCGCAAACACCCTACTGCGCTGCTGCCAAGAGCGATGCAATCCGCTTGACCGCGTGCGCCGCTGCGCATTCAATCCGCCGCGGGACGGGGTCCGGTCCAGGGAGGGAGGACCCGATGACGTTCTTGATGGTCAAGTGCCCGAGCAGCGGAAAGATCGTTGCGACCGGGATCGAGACCGACGGGATCGACCGGCTGCCCAAAGTCGGCACCAGGATGCTCTGTCCGTTATGCGGGCAGGAGCATTTCTGGAGCAGCAGGGACGTCTGGTTCGCCGAACCGGCCGCGCGTCAATCCAGGAACCAGAGACCGGAGGCCGGTCATCAGGAAACCCCTCACCATTGACTTCTGACTTCTGGCCACCGGCTTCCGACGTCCGACCCGTGATTCCCAATCTCTGACCGCCGTCCCTGCTCAGCCCAACAGCAGCGATTGGTGCCGTCGATCCGCGCCGGCGTTGCGCTGATAGGGCGGGAAGCCGCGTCGGGGGTAACGGGCGGTGGAGTGTGCAGCTCTCGGAGGGCCCCGCTTCGATCCGGGTGAACTTTCCCAAGGGCGGCCCGTTTAGGCAAGAGCGTGCTGCTGTCGATGGAGAAGATCATGAAGACGATGAACGACCTCTTCCTTCACCTCCTGAAGGACATCTATTACGCCGAGAAGCAGATCCTCAAAGCGCTGCCGAAAATGGTGAAGGCGGCCGAAACGTCCGAGCTGAAAAGAGCCCTCGAAAAGCATCAGCACGAAACCGAAGGCCAGGTGCAGCGGCTCGAGCAGGTGTTCAGCGAAATCGACAAGCCCGCCCGCGGCGAAAAATGCGAGGCGATCATGGGCATCATCTCCGAGGGCGAGCACGTCATCAAGAAGGGGGACCCCAACGTGATCGACGCCGGATTGATTGCCGCCGCCCAAGCCGTCGAGCATTACGAGATCGCCCGCTACGGCACGCTGATCGCCTGGGCCGAGCAGCTCGGAATGGCGGATTCCGTTTCCGCGCTCAAGCAGACGCTGGAAGAAGAAAAGGCCGCGGACAAGAAGCTCACCGAGATCGCCGAGGCGAGCGTCAATCGCAAGGCGGCGTAAGCGTCATCGGCAGCGGAACGGCCGCGGTGGTCGCGGCAGGCGCGGCCGGCCGCCGCCGCTCGCCCCGCTTCACGGGTCGAGCTCCTTGTAGTGCCGGAAAATGCCCATCTGGTTGAACGCAATTCGGCGCTCCGAATCCAGATAAGCGGCGATGCGCGGGCGCTTCCCGACCCGGTCGTGCACGGCGACGACGCGCGGGTGGCGTTTTTCGAGCCGCGCCATGGCTCGCGGGAAGGCATAGCGCAGGCCGGCGACGATCTGGAACAGGGAAAGGTCGGCGTAGGTCGCCGTCCTGCCGACCAGATACCTGCCCGGGCTCTTCTCCAGCACGCCCTCGAAATAGCCGAGATATTTCGGCGCGCGCGATTTGAGAAAGTCCTGCGTGCGCCGCCGCGCCTCCTTGCGCTGGTCCTCGTAGTAGAGGCTCGACGAGATCGGGTGATGGGCGTCGTGAATCTCCACGACGAAATCCGCCATCGTGAGCTGGAGCTGATGCGTCCACAGCCGGCCGGCCTCGCCCGCCGGCGCAAGCTGGTGCCGAGGCCCGAGGAACAACAAGATATTCGCGGTCTGGCCGATCAGGAGCTTGCCGGCCTTGAGAAACGGCGGCGCGAAGGATGGCGTCTTGACCCTTTCGTCGTCGAGCAATTTCAGCATGGCGGAGGTGCCGCCGCCCCGTCTCGCGACGTCGACATATTCGGCGCCGGCATCCTCGAGTGCGAGGCGAACGAACTCGCCGCGCCCCTGGATCTCCGGCCAATAGTAGAGCTCGTAGACCATCGCCATTCCCTTGGAATTTGCCGAAGCGCTCGGCGGCTGCGGCGTCCGCTCAAGAACGTTTGGGCGCGGCCTTCACGGCTGCGGGGCGCTGCAGGGCCGCCGTGAGCCATTGCTTCACATGCGGGAAGCCCGACAGATCGACGCGCGCGAGACGCGCCCAGGACAGGACCGAGGCGACATTGAGATCGGCGACCGAAAAACTCGAGCCGGCCAAATAGCCGCTCTTGGCCAGCGCGTCGTCGAGCACCTTCAGCGGCTTTTGCAGCTGCTGCTCGCCCTCATCCGCGAGCCTGGGATCACGCAGGTCTTCCGGCAAGAACACCCGATGCATCAGCGCCGCCAAGGCCGGTTTCTCCGCTTCCGTCATCGCCCAGAAGCTCCACTGCAGCGCCTGCGCCTCGCCTTGGAGCGTTTTCGGCCACAAGCCTTTGTCGTGTTTCTTGGCCAGATAGAGATTGATGGCCATCGATTCCCAGAGCTTGAACCCGGCGTCGTCGATCGCCGGGATGCGGGCGTTGGGATTGACCGCGAGATATTCCGGAGTTCTGGCGCTGCCGTCGCCGAAATGCACCGGGACGTGCTCGTAATCGAGCCCGAGCTCGTTGACCATCCAAAGCACTCGGTAGGCGCGCGATCCGGGAACCCCATAGACCTTCAAATTGCTCATCGTGCCCTGCCTTGCAAAGCATGCCGATCCACCAGGGAGGATATCCGGCAAACGCCTGCGGGCAAAGCTGTAGCCCGTGCGGCGGTCGCCGCCGTCGGCAAATTTGTTCATAAATCTATTGAGCAAAAACAGCAGCGTACGGCTTCCATTTTGCAAGCGGAACATCTTTCGATTGCATTATAATTAACGACTGCACCTTCACGTTGGGTGAGCTGTCACCCGGTTTCCCGCGCTTGCTTCGCGCTCCGCCGCGCCGCCGGACCAGGTCACCGCACGCGAAGCCTCACGTCTGCGGCGCTTGTGTCCCCTCGAGATAGCCGTGCTTGCGCGTATCGGGCATCGACAGCGACGCGAGGAGCGCCATCGCGCAGAGCGCGGTGACGTACCAGGGGAACAAATATTCCTGCCCGACCGATTTGAACCACAGCCCGACGTATTCGGCGGTGCCGCCGAACACCGCGTTGGCGACCGCATAGGAGAGCCCGACTCCGAGCGCGCGCACCTCGGTCGGGAACAGCTCGGCTTTCACCAGGCCGCTGATCGAGGTGTAGAAGCTGATCATGGCGAGGGCCAGCAAAACCAACCCGAACGCCGCATACGGATTGGCGGCGCGGCCGAGCGCGGTCAGCAGCGGCACCGTCGCGAGCACCGCCAACGAGGAGAAACAGATCATCGAGTTCCTGCGGCCGATATGGTCCGAGATCACGCCGAAGACCGGCTGCAGCAGCATGTAGACCAGCAGGGCCAGCGTCATCAACGCGCTCGCCGTCTTGGTATCCATCCCGGCGGTGTTGACGAGATATTTCTGCATGTAGGTCGTGAAGGTGTAGAAGATGAGCGATCCGCCGGCCGTAAATCCCAGCACGAGCAGCACAGCGCGCTTGTGATGCAGGACGCCGTGGATCGTCCCGGCCTCCTTGTCGTGCATCGATTCCTCGGACGCGGTCTCGGCCAGCGAGCGGCGCAGGAACAGCGCGACGATCGCCGCGATCGCGCCGATGAGAAACGGGACGCGCCAGCCCCAGGCCTTGAGCTCGTCGGCGGAGAGGAACTGCTGCAGCGGGATGAGCACGACGAGCGCGAGCAGCTGTCCGCCGATCAGGGTGACGTATTGGAACGAGGCGTAGAAGCCGCGGTGACCCTTGGCGGCGACCTCGCTCATATAGGTTGCGCTGGTGCCGTACTCGCCGCCGACCGAAAGTCCTTGGACCAGGCGCGCGAAGAGCAGCAGCGCCGGCGCCGCCGTCCCGATCGCGGCATAGGTCGGCATGACCGCGATCATCAGCGAGCCCGCGCACATCATCAGCACCGAGATGATCATCGCGGTGCGGCGGCCGTGGGTATCGGCGATCCAGCCGAACAGCCAGCCGCCGAGCGGCCGCATGAAGAATCCGGCCGCGAACACGCCCGCGGCGTTGAGCAGCTCGGTCGTGCGGTCGCCGGTCGGGAAGAACGCGCCGGCGAAATACAGCGCGGTGAAGGAATAGACGTAGAAGTCGTACCACTCGACCAGATTGCCCGAGGAGGCGCCGACGATGGCGAGAATGCGGCGCCCGCGATCGGCACCGGAGGTCGTCGTCATCGGCAGGGTTCGGGCGGCGATGCTCATGCGCTTCTCCCGGATCTAACAAAATAGAATGATCGGGCACCCGCCGCGGCGACGCAAAGTCGGCTGGCCGAGGGCGGCCGTGCGGCGTATCCTGTGCTGAAAAGCAGCAGCCGGCGGCTATGTTCCCGCCCGGGGAAGCCGCGGCGGAACCGAAACCGGGCGCCCGGAATGGCGATTCACACTCTGCCTGCACGCAGAGCGCCGCCCGTTCCAAATACGCACAGGAGCCCACGATGCGGCCAGTGGTCATTGCGGTGGCGATCACCGGCTCGGTGCCGCGCAAGCGCGACAATCCCGCCGTGCCCATCACGACGTCCGAGCAGATCGAATCGACCCGGGAGGCGTTCGAGGCGGGCGCGTCGCTCGTCCATATCCACGTCCGCAACCCCGACGAGACGCCGTCCTCGGATCCCGAGCTGTTCGCGCAGGTCATAGCGGGGGTGAAACGGCACTGCCCCGGCATGATCGTGCAGTTCTCGACCGGCGGCCGCGGGCGCGATCCGAGCGCGCGCGCGAGCGCGCTGCCGCTCAAGCCCGACATGGCCTCGCTCTCCACCGGCTCGGTGAATTTCCCCACCATCGTGTACGAGAACTCGCCGGCGCTGATCGAGGATCTTGCGACGAAAATGCGCGACAACGGCATCAGGCCGGAGATCGAGGTGTTCGATCTGTCGATGATTCACGGCGCGCGCGGGCTCGTCGACCGCGGCCCGCTCGACGAGAAGCCGCACGTGCAATTCGTGCTCGGAGTGAAAAATGCGCTGCCCGCGCGCGAGCACCTGCTCGACGTGCTGCTGGGCGAGCTCAAGCGGGTGCTGCCGCGCGCGACGTGGACCGCGGCCGGGATCGGCCGCCACCAGGCCGAGGTGATGGAATGGGCGCTCTCGCGCAAGGCCGACGGCGTGCGCCCCGGGCTCGAGGACAACATCCGCGTCACGCGCGAGCGCCTGGCGAAGAGCAATGCCGAGCTGGTCGCCCTCGCGGTCGAGAAACTGGCGCGCCACGGCGCGCGGCCGGCGCGGCCCGAGGAGGCCCGCGCCATGCTGGGGCTGCGGGCAGGATAGCGCTGGAAGACGAATCGACAGAATACGTCCGTCGGATCGAGCTGTGGCGGAGATCGCGCCCGAATCTTAATTAGAAAACCAAAGGCATCATCAAAATGGACATGAAAAACAAATATCTAGGTGAAGTGACAAAATTACTGAAACAAACTCGTCCCAGACTTGCTGTTCGACACCGGTTAGAGTTCAAAAATGTCTTTGGCGCTGTTGGTGGTTATATCAACGGACGTATATTTATTTCATGCGGCAAGTTTGGGGTTGCCTTGCGCCTTCCGTCAAAAACTCTTGACGACTTATTTCAGGAAAAAGCCGTGAAGCGTTTAAAATATTTTCCTAAGGGTCACATCAAAAAAGAATACGTGGTACTTCCGAAACAAACGCTCCAAAATAAGCGGCGATTGAGAAAGCTTGTGGACGAAAGCATAAAATATGTGTCGTTCAAGTATGGCAGTTAAATTCGCACAATTTAAGATAAGGTCGGCAACTGGCCCGCCACGGCGCGCGGCCGGCGCGGCCCGACGAGGCGCGCACCATGCTGGGGCGGCGCGCCGAATAGCGCGACGGCGTTCCACGCCGGCAAATGGAACGCATTGCCGCAATGTTGACAGGTCGTTCGTGACCGCCGCAGCATCGAGCGTTGGAAAAACGGAGATGAGCATGGGTCAGTGGAGCCGTGAAAGTCAGAGCGCCCCGTTCATCGAGCTGGTGCCGCCCGAGCGGGCGACGGGAGCCAGAAAGGAATTGTACGACGAATTGGAGCGCGTCCGCGGATCCGGCCGTGTTTCGAACTTGTTCAAGGCCTATTCCGCGTTTCCGGAGCTGGCGCAGGCGAACTTCCACCGCCTCATGGTGCTGCTGACCAAGGGCAGCCTGAGCGTCAAATTCAAGGAGGCGGTGATGACGGCGCTGGCCGAGGCGAACCGGTGCGATTATTGCGTCTCGTTTCATGCCACCGCGATGCGCAATGCCGGCGCTTCCGACGACGAGGTCAAAGCCGCGCTGGAATTCGACCCCGACCGCCTCGGCTTCTCCCGGAAGGAAAGGCTGTTGTTCAACTATGCGCTCAAGGCGAATGGCGATCCTCACTCGATCACCCAGGACGATATTTCCGCGCTTCGGCAGGTCGGCGTCACGGATCAGGAAATCATCGAAACGCTGGAAACGGTGAACACCGGAAACAATTTCAACATGATCAATGGCGCGCTGAACATCGGGCCGGATGATTTCCTGACCTACATGAAAGACCGCGGCGAGACCTGGAAAGCCGCGAGCTGAAGGAGACCAGGTTGGGAATGATAGCGGATGTCCGCACCCAGGATGAGCTCGGCGCCGTCCTTGAGCTGCCCGGACTGACCATTCTGGACGTATACACGCAAGCCTGCGTCATTTGCCGGCGCATCGAGCCGATGATCGCCGCGGCGGTGCGGACATCGGGCGGCACGGTTCAGGCCCGCAAGCTCGACGCCGAGGCGCTTCCGGAGGTTGCCGAGCGCTATGAGGTCAGGGGCGTCCCCACGCTGCTGCTGTTTCGCGCCGGCCAACCGATCGACCGGAAATCTGGATTTCTCACGGCGATGGAGTTGCGCGAATGGATCGGCTCAGAACAAGGCACCTAGTCTAGCGCGGCAGGACGGCAGCTGCCATGAAATGGGCAATGCGCGGGAGGGCCCCAAGCGCCCGGTCCGGAATCATGGTGCCCAGAGGCGGAATTGAACCGTGACAGAAGGTCACGGACGCTGGCTCCGACAGGCCGGCGCCCTAATCTTCGTACTCGTAGTCTGGATCTTTTTCTATTTCGAAACGACCAGCATCGGCATCGCTGGCCGGCCTGCGGGTGAAAGCCAGATATCGACAAAACGCACTCTGCCGGAGATTCGCAGGGAACGCATTATCCCAATACTCGATAGTCCCGACAAACCAGAGACGGCTATCTCCGTTTCGGATTTGCCGGTGTTCTTCGGAGGTCAAGACGCGACCATCGGAGATGGGGGCGGTAAATGTGATCCCACTTCTCAGCGAGTGTGTTGGACTTACGGGGAAGCGCGGAGCATCGGGTGCATCATAGGGCGGCCGTTGCGGCAATCGTTCGCCGAGCGGGAGTATGAGCGTACTGTAATTGATAAAAGTAATATTTGCTACGGCGCTCCCGACATTAACAGCATCAATTCGCACCACAAGCGGCACTCCGCTTTTGATGGGTTCATCGATGAACGCTGCTCCGTCAGCGGATGCGAACCACAGATGTTTAATTCGCAGCTTGGGCCGATGCGTGGAGAGAAACTCGTCGCGGGCGAGAGCGAGCGCCTGAGTAGTCAACTCGGCTTCTCTGCTAGTGGCAAACCAAAGGGTTCGGTAAAGGCAGCAATAACTATCGTGGCGAGCGCGCCGATAGCCCCATTGTGGGCTTCGACAAAAGCAGCACTACAGCGAACATAGCTACCAACCGTCGTGCTCGTGATACCGAAGGCGGATGGTTTTTGTTCGGGGGGATAGCCTTCGTCGGAGTTATCATGTTGTTCTATGCAGGATTGGAAGACTGGAGACAGCGTACGCTCTCCCGCAACAAACGCGCCGGTTACAAAAACTAGGAAGGATAGAAACAGTGCAACCTTTTTTAACATCCGCTAATCGCAGTCCCGAAAATGGCCGCTAGCATCAATTCTTCAGACAATTGTCGTGATTGAGTGCGACGTGCAGCTGCCGCGTAGCCTCCGCGATGTCCGCGGCCTCGCCGCTCTGTGCCGCAAGCAAGATCATCGCGGCGGCTCGATCCCAAACCGGGCGCGCCTGCCGAGACGACTCCATGTCTCGAATCATAATGGCGGCATCCATCAGCGTGACGAGATGCGAGCGCGGGCCGCCGGTGAGCGTGATCGGGTAAGCCAAGGGCCGCGACAGGTTCGGGGCGACCGCTTCGGCGCCCTCGATGGCCCGCTTTTGAGTGCTCTGCTTACCCATTGCTTACCGGGCTTTTGCGGCCTGCCCGGAGCCGCCTCTAAGTCATTGAAAATCAT
>DASWCW010000054.1:0-45906 GCA_036395835.1 Xanthobacteraceae bacterium | reverse complement strand
GAGCCGCACGCGATCGCGAAACGAATGATGCGCGAACATGGCCTTCACGATCGCCTGGCAATCGTCGAACGTGCCCTCGATGGCGAGCGCATAAACGTTGGCATCGGGCACGCTGGTCATCATTTTCCGCTGCACGTCGGAGATGCGGTCCTTCGGAAACAGCACCACCACGTCGACCTGGGGGCAGGCCCGGAACGCCTCGACCGCGGCGCCGCCGGTATCGCCGGACGTCGCGCAGATCACGGTCGCACGCTCGCCGCGCTGGCGCAGCACGTGGTCCATCAGCCGGGCGAGGAGCTGCATCGCCAAGTCCTTGAAGGCAAGCGTCGGCCCGTGAAAGAGCTCGAGCACGAAGGTTCGCGGCCCGAGCTGGACGAGCGGCACGACGGCGGGATGGCGAAAGCCCTCGTAGGCCTCCCGGGTCATGCGGGCGAGATCGGCCTCGGCGATCGAGCCGGCAACGTATGGGCGCAGGATCTCGAGCGCCAGCTCCGGATAGGGCAGGCCCGAAAGGGCGGCGATCCGCTCGGAGGCGAAAAACGGCCAGGATTCAGGCACATAGAGGCCGCCATCGCGGGCGAGCCCGGCCAGCATGGCCTCGACGAAGGAAAGCGGCGGAGCCTCGCCGCGGGTGGAAATGTAGCGCACCGGCCGATCCTTGAATGGGCCGGCACCCTAGGCGCAAGCGCGGGCCGGGACAAGAAAGGGGAATTTGCAGGCCGGGGACGGGCTTTTCGCGTTCGCAACGACAGAGCACGGGCGATTTCCAGTGCCGGGGTGCCTTGCTGCGGACGACAAGACCGCTCCTTGAACGCAAATGGCAGTCTTTGCGCCTTTTCGAAACGCCCGTACGCTGCTACCCGTGGAGACCACGGAAAGTCATGCCCGCTGAGCGACGAGAAAACCGAACAGAGTTGCTGGCGCGGCTCCGCGGGCCGGGTGTTTACCCCATCCAGTATGCAAGCTGGCTGCTCAATCCGCTAAGGCATCTCATTTGTCCCACTTGGCTGATCGTGCGACGGCTGCAGCTCAAACCGACGGATCACGTGCTCGAAATCGGCTCAGGCTCGGGTTACTTCAGCCCGTCCGTTGCACGCCACCTGATCCAAGGGCGACTCACGCTCTACGATATGCAGGTCGGAATGCTGGAGATGGCGGCGAAGCGGCTCAAGCAGCGCGGTTGTGGCAATTTCGAATGCCGTGAGGGCAATGCGGGCGCCCTGCCCTTCCAGGACGGCTCGTTCGACCTCGCGTTCATGGTGGCGGTCCTCGGCGAGGTAACGGATCGCTCGGCGGCGATGCACGAGGCTGCGCGGGTCCTCCGGCCTGGCGGCCGTCTTTCGGTCACGGAGTTGCCGGGGGATCCCGATTTCGTCCAACTCGAAGAATTGCAACAGCGTGCGCGCGAGGCAGGCCTCGACCTCGATCGCCGGTATGGCCCAAGGTGGTACTTCACTTGCAACTTCGTGAAGCCGATCGATCCTCATCGGGTTGTCGAATGAGACGCCGCGGTAGTGGGAACTAGATTACGGTCGTCACTCGCTACGACCAATGATGCCGGTAGCCCCAGTGCGGGCCGCGGCCCCAGTACGGACCGCGATAGCCGCGATAGGCGCCGTAGCCGTAATGGCCCCAGCGCGGGGGGCCGTAATAAACCTCGGGGCCCACCGGACCGCAGGCTTGCCGCCAGCCGCAGCCCCAGTATCCGCACCGCCACACGACCGGGCATTGCGGCTCGACGAGGACCACCGCAGGAGGCTGAGGAACGACCGCGACCGGCGGCGCGGCGGTGGGCGGCGGAGCTTCCGCGGCCGGGGGCTGCGTTTCCGGCGGGTAGAAATCGGCGGCCTTGGCGGCGTTCAGGAACGCTCCCGCCGAAATCACGGACGCCGCGGCGGCGGCGAGAACCATGCTACGCATACCATCCTCCTGTCATACCAAGCTCGCGATCAGCCGAGTGCCCGCGATGATGACCGGCACGATCTGAACCGGCCATGAGGCGAGGGTTCATGAGCCGTTTAGCCAGCAGACGAGTTTTCGCCACATTCCGTCCGAGGCATCGCGAGAGCAGCCGGCCTTGGTCCGGTGCTTCTCCCCGCGTGCGCTCAGGTCTTTCGGCGTCGCGGCCGACGGGGCGTCCCCGGCGACCTGCAGGAAACCCTTGTGCCGCTTGGATTCATGGGGCGCTGCCAGGATCAGCGCCCAATAGGTCCTGCCATGACCGGACGCCGAGGCGATGCCGATGCGCCGTGCATCCCCCATCAGCAGATTGGCATTGTGCCCGGACGAAGCCTTCCAGATCGCCAGGGTTTCAGCGAACGATTTCGTCCCATAGGCAATGTTCTCGGCGGCGGCAGCGGTGTCGTAAGCGGAAATCCGCTGCGTGAACGGCGCGTAGACGCTGTGATCCATCACGCCGCGAGACGCCATTGCATTGGCCTGCTTGGCAGCCAAGGCGTTGAGCGCCGGATCGACGGTCACGGCCGAGAGGCCGCGACTCTTGCGATAGGCGGAAATTTCCGATGCCGGGGTAGCCAGCGCGGCACTCGCCGAAAGCACCAGAATCGCAGCGGCGCTCGTATATTTGTTCATGCTCTCTCTCTTCCCGGTTCGGCTCGCGGCTTGGGCACATGCAAAAGCTTGTGGCCTGTGCATGCAGGCGCGGAGGAACGAATCCACCGCGAGCCCCCTTGGCAGCTCGAATGTCAGGTGAGTTGTCGGCGAAAATGCGGCGTGCCCGGAGCAGATCTCAGAGCACTCGCGGGAAAGGTCGAGTTGAGGGGCCATGGAACGCCGCTGAGCCTTTGCGGCCCCCGATATCATTCGCGCCTAGCGAGACCATGCGGCATGATCGCATTACTTATTCTCTTGACTCTTTCGGTCATGAAACATATTCAGCCCGGTGATAGGGCGCGAGCCCCATGGAGGATGGGATGAATGATCCTGAACTGAAGGCAATGGGAACCATCGCGCAGGCTTTGGCAGGTTTATCGGATGAACAGAGGCACAACGTCTTGCTCTATCTAAACGCTCGGTATGGAGTACAGCGGAGCATTGCGCGTGTCTCGGTTAGCGCCGCACCGGCCGATACGCAGACTGCAGAGCGATACAAAAGCTTAGGTGACTTCTTTGATGCGGTGGACCCACAGACCGAGGCGGATCGGGTTCTGACGGTGAGCTATTGGCTGCAGGTCGTTGAAGGCGCGGCGGATGTTGAGGCGTTCGGAGTCAATAAGCAACTGAAGAATCTTGGTCATTCGGTCAGCAACATCACTCGCGCTCTCGACTCGCTAATAGCGCAAGCACCACGCCTTGTAATACAGATTAGCAAGACCGGGAGCACAAAGCAGGCCCGCAAGAAGTACAAAGTTACACGGGAGGGCATCAAACGCGTCCAAGCGATGCTCGAACAGAATATTGGAGATGCTGATGCCGGCTGAAAAAGCATCACGCACGTATGCCGCGATGATCGCGGAAGCAGAGGCCGCTGTTGCTTCGGTAAAGGACCCCGAACTCCGTCGTGTGGCCTTCGATAGAATCCTCGCTACTCTGCTCGAGGCGAGACAGCCAACGGAGCTGAAGTCCCAAAGAAAGGCTCCCACACAGCACAAATCAACGGCTCCACGCCGCCCTAGTCGCGCAGCTGAAGGTCGCAGAGGACCGAAGTCGTACGTCGAGGAGCTTATAACTGACGGTTTCTTTGACAAGAAGCAGCGGACTATCGCTGACGTCAAGGCCGAATTGGCTAACAGAGGCCGTCATATAGCATTGACTGGTCTGAGCGGACCACTCCAATCCCTCACACAGCAGCGCCAGCTTCGTCGTCAAAAAAATTACGGCGAAAGACGGAGCGAAAAGCACTTACGCGTACTCGAAGTGGTAGGTCATGCCACGGAAGACGACGCGTCGAAGGGTCCAGAAATTTTCACCGCAAGAAACGCTTAATGGCTTGATCGATAGCGCTTTAGCGACCGCAAAAACCGCGCGCAAACATAGGCAATCGCTGAGTGGTGTCAACTATTATGCTGATAAGATGGCGAATCTGCGCGCTGATGCGACCATTGCTTTCGGCCGCCTACCTCAAGCATCAGTTGGGGACACTACCGCGCTAGCGGAACTTGTGCAGAAGGTCTTTTCAGTTGACGCGTCTCCCAAGGATCGTGCGACGGCAGCTCGTGACCTCCAGTTCACGATAAAAACGACGTGGGGCAAGGCGCCGGCGGATACTAGCGAGTTGGAAGAAGCAGGTGTTTTTCCCCTCGTTAAGCTCAATCAAACTAAGCGAGGATACCTAGTCTCGGTGGGAAGGCAAATGAATGGATGTTATGCCTCGGGTTGGTACGATGGTTGCGCCGTGATGATGCGACGTTTGCTGGAGTCCTCCATCATCGAAGCGTTTGAGGCACGAAAGCTCGATGCCAAAATCAAGAATTCTGCGACAGGGGACTTCTTCCAGCTAACTGCGCTCGTAGGGACCTCGCTTGCGGAGCCGACGTGGAATCTTCCTCGTAATGTAAAAAAGGAGCTGGCTGGACTCAAAGACTTGGGACACCGGTCCGCCCACAATCGTTACTATCTTGCGACCAAACCCGACATCGACAAGCACGTTTCCGCTTATCGCGAAGCGGTCGAGGCGTTTCTACACCTTGCGGGTCTGTTGTAATTAAACTGCTGCCTTGAAGGAGGGGCGCTGAGACCCGGCAGGCTCAAGGCGAGATGCACGGTTCTAGCCGATGCTGTGCTATGGTTGACAGTCCACACGACCGGGACTGCCCACGATCACCGCTATCCCCGGCCCTCCCGCACCCATCCCCAAGCAAACACCGCGAACACGCCGGCCAGCACCGCAGCGAGGCCGAACCAGGTGATGGCGTATTGCAGGTGATTGTTCGGCAGGTTCGGCTTGAGCTTGCCCGGAGCGGGCAGGCCGCCCGGCGGCACCGGCGTCTCCTGCTCGACGTAGAACGGCGGCACCGGGCCCCAGCTCTTCTCGGCGGCGATGGCGACAGAATCCCGCACGAACCAGATGTTCTTTGCGGGATCGTCGTTGGGCGTGAACCACGAGCGCGTTTCGGGCCAGCGCAGCACGCCGACGATGTCGGTCGAGCCCGAGAGCTGCCCGGCCATGCGGATCGCAGCGTCCTTGCGGTCCAACGGCACGAAGCCGCGATCGACCGGCACCAAGCCGTCACGCGTTCGCGCCGGCGCAAACACCCAATAGCCGGGACCGCTCACATCGGTCCGCAACGTCGAGCCCGTGGTATAGACGAGCGCTTCCCGATCGTGGCGAAACTCGCCGGCAAAACGCACGCGGCGGAATTCCCACTCGGAGCGGTCGAGGCGAGCCCAACCGGCGGCCGGCGGCAGATCGACCGGCGCTGCCGCAAGCTTGCGGCCGATGGCGTCGATCAGGCCTTCCTTCCAGGCTTTGCGCTCGAGCTGCCAGGCGCCGAGCCCGATCAGCACCGCGAATGCGGCAAGCGCCGCAACGGCAGGGCCCAACAAACCCTTCCGGCGCGACTGCACCCGCACTGCATTCAAGTCCCCTCTCCGGGATGCAACCGTCCCTCCGCCGCCTTGTGGTGATACTGCAGCGCGATCAGGACTCCTTTGAGCAGACGCAGCGGACCGAGCGTGACGATCAGGATCAGCGGCGCCCACAGAACGGCATGCAGCCAGAACGGCGGCTGGTAGGCGAACTCGACGATCAGCGCCGCCGCGACGACGATGAAGCCGCCGATGAACATCGCGAACACGGCGGGACCGTCGCCGGGATCGGCAAAGGCATAATCGAGCCCGCAAGCCTCGCATCGAGACCCGAGCTGCAGGAATCCGTCAAACAGCTTGCCCTTCCCGCAGCGCGGGCAACGGCCGGCAAGGCCGGTCATGATGGGAAAGGAAAGCGAAGACTTGGCGTCGGCCATCGAAATTTCTGCTGCCACAGGATTTGAGATATCGGCGACGTTGGTTCGGCGCGCCGCAGCGGCCTACGACGGCCCGCTCACTCGATCCGCGCTGCCGTGCCGACCGCCCTCTCCCCGCATTGCGGGGACAGGGTAACGTCAATGCACCACGGCTTCGGCATGCACGCCCGCGCCCCAGACGTAGATGCAGGTGAACAGGAACAGCCAGACCACGTCGACGAAATGCCAGTACCAGGCGGCGAACTCGAAGCCGAGATGCTGGGTCGGCTTGAACTGACCGGCAAACGCGCGCAACAGGCATACCGCGAGAAAGACCGTCCCGATGATCACATGCGCGCCATGGAAGCCGGTCGCCATGAAGAAGGTCGCGCCGTAGATGTGGCCTTTGAAGGCGAAATGCGCGTGGCTGTACTCGTAAGCCTGGATGCAGGTGAACGAGATGCCGAGCAGGATCGTGCAGATCAGGCCCCATTTGAGGCCCTGGCGATCGTTCTCGAGCAACGCATGATGCGCCCAGGTCACCGTGGTGCCGGAGGTGAGCAGGATCAGCGTGTTGAGCAGCGGCAGGTGCCAGGGATCGAACGTCTCGATCCCCTTCGGCGGCCACGTCCCGCCCAACAGCTCGGTGCGCATCACGTCGTGGACATCGGCCGGGAACAGCGCGGTGTTGAAATAGGCCCAGAACCACGCGACGAAGAACATCACCTCGGAAGCGATGAACAGGATCATGCCGTAGCGGTGCGAGAGCTGCACCACGCGCGAATGGTGCCCCTCGTACTCGGCTTCGCGGACGACGTCGCGCCACCAGCCGATCATGGTGCACACGATCCCGAGCGCGCCGAAGGCGAAGACGATCGGGGCGGCGGCGAACATGTGACGCATCCAGACGATGAGGCCCACCGCCAGCAGGAAGGCCGAAACCGCTCCCACGGCCGGCCACGGAGAAGGCTCGACCAGATGGTAAGGGTGCTTTGCTTGCGCTTCGGCCATCGTCCTCGTCTCCATTCGCTTCAGAAACTCAGGGATTCGCTTCGGCTCGCGTGCAGCTAGCTGCGGCCCGGCCCGCTGTCCGCCACAGGCTTGGGCGGTTCGCGGACCGGATACATGGTGTAGGACAGCGTGATCGTGTTGAGGTCGTCGTCATCGGGATTGTTCGCGAGCTCCGGATCGACGAAGAACACCACCGCCATCTCGCGCCGCTCGCCGGGCTTGAGCCGCTGCTCGGTGAAGCAGAAGCAGTTGATCTTGGAGAAATACTGCCCGACCGTCGGCGGCGTGACGTTGTAGGAAGCCTGCCCGACCGTCTCCCGCGCCGCTTGGTTGATGACGGTGAAGATCACGGTCACCACCTGGCCGAGCTTGACCTCGACCGAGTTCTGCTCCGGCTCGAATTTCCACGGCAGCCCGCCGGTGACATTGGCGTCGAAGCGCACGTTGAGCTTGCGCTCGAGCACGGCGCCGGGCGCGACGCTGGCCACCTGCGTGGTGCCGCCGAAACCGGTGGCACGGCAGAACCAGCTGTAGAGCGGTACCGACGCATAGGCCATGCCGACCATGACCGCGACGAACATTCCGCAGGCCGCCGCGACCGCGAGATCGCGCCTGCGCGCTCTATGCGGCGCTTGCTTGGACTCGTTCACGAAAGCCTCTCTTCCACCTCCCCCTGGAGGGGGGAGGTCGGCGAGCCTGAAAGGCGAGCCGGGTGGGGGTGAAGCTGAATCACCCCACCCCGCGCGCTTCGCGCGCGACCCTCCCCCTCCAGGGGAGGGTGAAGCGCGGGAGATGATTTGCCGCAACCAAACAATGGACTCTCTCACAGCGGCCGGTTCAGCACGCCGGGCCCGAGCTTGACGATGGTGACGATATAGAACAGCACCACCAAGGCCCCAAGGGCGAGCGCAATGGCGATCGAGCGCGCACGCCGCCGGCGCTTCTGCTCCTCGGTGAGCACGACCCCGGGCTCGGGCGTCCGATCATCCATGGCGCTCATCCGATGCCGATACCGCCGAGCCGCGGTCCGCCGGTGTGCTCGATCAGCAGCGTCGCGAACAGCACGAAAAGATAGAGGACCGAGAAGGCGAACAGCCGTTTCGCGGTCTGCTCTTCGTCCGCTCCGCCCTGACCGCGCAGTCGCAACGCCAGCAGAATCATCATGCCGCCGCCGGCGCTCGCAACTGTCGCGTAGGCGGGTCCCGCAAATCCGAGCAGCCACGGCGCGAGCCCGAGCGGGGCCAGCACCAGCGCGTAGAGCAGGATCTGCCGGTGCGTCTCCGCTCTTCCGGCCACCACCGGAAGCATGGGGATGCCGGCGCGGGCGTATTCATCGACGCGATAGAGCGACAGGGCCCAGAAATGCGGCGGGGTCCAGAAGAAGATGATCAGGAACAGCAGGATCGACTCCATCCCGATGCCCCCCGTTGCCGCGGCCCAGCCGATCATCGGCGGAAAGGCGCCCGCGGCGCCGCCGATGACGATGTTCTGCGGCGTCGAGCGCTTGAGCCACATCGTGTAGATCACGGCGTAGAAGAAGATGGTGAACGCCAGCAGGCCGGCGGCAAGCACGCTCACCAGAAGCCCGAGCACGACGATCGAGCCGCCCGCCAGCGTGAGACCGAAGGCCAGGGCTTCGCCGGGGAGAATGCGTCCGCGCGGGATCGGCCGGCCGGCGGTGCGGGTCATCAGCGCGTCGACGTCCGCGTCGAACCACATGTTGAGCGCGCCCGCCGCGCCGGCGCCGACCGCGATGCACAACAGCGCCGTGAAGCCGATCACCGGGTGCAGGTGGCCCGGCGCCAGCACCAGGCCGACCAGCGCCGTGAACACCACGAGCGACATGACCCGCGGCTTCATCAGCGCAACATAGTCGCCCACGCCGGCGAGGCTCGGCTCGACCTGCGCGAAAGATCCGGTGAGATCGTTGCCTTGGCTCAGCGACATGAATTTCTTTCAACTCGCTTTGTCTTGCCGTCTGCCGCCGAAACGGCTGCCGGCGAGTCGGCCGGCCAGCCGCGTCAGCGGATGCGCGGCAGAACTTCAAACTGGTGGAACGGCGGGGGCGACGACAGCGTCCACTCCAGCGTCGTCGCGCCGGCGCCCCAAGGATTGTCGGCGGCTTTCTCTTTGCGCAGGAAAGCCTGGGCCAATCCGAACAGGAACACCAGCGCTCCGCATGCCGAAACATAAGACCCGATCGAGGACACCATGTTCCACGGGTGGAAGGCGTCAGGATAATCGACGATGCGGCGCGGCATGCCCGCAAGCCCGAGGAAATGCTGCGGGAAGAACACCATGTTGACGCCGATGAAGGTGAGCCAGAAGTGCAGCTTGCCCAACGTTTCCGAGTACATGTAGCCGGTCATCTTGGGGAACCAGTAGTACCAGCCGGCGAAGATGGCGAACACCGCGCCGAGCGAAAGCACGTAATGGAAATGCGCCACCACGTAATAGGTGTCCTGCAGCACGCGGTCGACGCCCGCATTGGCGAGAACCACGCCGGTGACGCCCCCGATCGTGAACAGGAAGATGAAGCCGATCGCCCACAGCAGCGGGGTGCGGAATTCGAGCGATCCGCCCCACATGGTAGCGATCCACGAGAAGATCTTGATGCCGGTGGGCACCGCGATGACCATGGTGGCGGCGACGAAATACGCCTGGGCGCCGGTCGACATGCCAACCGTGTACATATGGTGCGCCCAAACCACGAAGCCGATGCCGCCGATGGCGACCATGGCATAGGCCATGCCGAGATAGCCGAACACCGGCTTGCGGCTGAAGGTGGCGACCACCTGGCTGATCATGCCGAAGCCGGGCAGGATCAGGATGTAGACTTCGGGATGACCGAAGAACCAGAACAGGTGCTGGAACAGAATCGGGTCGCCGCCGCCTTCGGGGCTGAAGAACGTGGTGCCGAAATTGCGGTCGGTCAGCAGCATCGTGATCGCGCCGGCGAGCACCGGCAAGGCCAGCAGCAGCAGGAACGTCGTGACCAGGATCGACCACACGAACAGCGGCATCTTGTGCAGCGTCATGCCCGGCGCGCGCATGTTGAAGATCGTGGTGATGAAATTGATGGCGCCGAGAATCGAGGAGGCGCCGGCAAGGTGCAGCGACAGAATGGCGAAATCGACCGCCGGGCCCGGATGACCGCTGGTCGACAGCGGGGCATAGATGGTCCAGCCCGCCCCCACGCCGTTGCCGCCCGGCTCGCCCTCGACGAACATCGAGCTCAGCAGCAGGGCGAAGGACGCGGGCAGCAGCCAGAACGAAATGTTGTTCATGCGCGGGAACGCCATGTCCGGCGCCCCGATCATCAGCGGGACCATCCAATTGCCGAACCCGCCGATCATCGCCGGCATCACCATGAAGAAGATCATGATCAGGCCGTGCGCGGTGGTGAACACATTGAATGTGTGGACGTCGTGGAAAATCTGCAGCCCGGGATACATCAGCTCGAGGCGAATGCCGATGGACAGAACGGCGCCGACCACTCCGCCGACCAGGGCGAACACGAGGTACATCGTGCCGATGTCCTTGTGGTTGGTGGAATAGAGATAACGGCGCCATCCGGTGGGATGATCGTGCGCATCGTGCGCGCCGTGGGCCGTCTCCATCGTCGTTGCCATGTCGTATTCCCTCGATCTCGTTTGCCGGACCGCAGCGCGTCCGGTCTGCTACTCGATTTTCGCGGATCCTCTCGCGGCGAATGCCGCCGGCGCAGCATCATCGCCGCGCGCGTATTTCTTCTTGGCCTCTTCGAGCCAGCCGTTGAACTCGCTGTCGCTCACTACGCGGAGGGCGATCGGCATGTAGGCGTGGTTCTTGCCGCAAAGCTCGGAACATTGCCCGTAATAGATTCCTTCTTTCGTGGCCTTGAACCAGGTCTCGTTGAGCCGCCCCGGGATCGCGTCGATCTTGATGCCGAATGAAGGCACCGCAAAGGAATGGATCACGTCGGACCCGGTGACCTGGACCCGGACGACCTTGTTCACCGGCACGACCAAATCGTTGTCGACCGAAAGCAGCCGCGGCTGGTCCGCCTTGAGATCCTTGTCCTGGATCATCAGCGAGTCGAACTCGATTTTGCCCTGATCGGGATAGCCGTAGCTCCAGTACCATTGCTTGCCGGTCGCCTTCACGGTGATGTCCGCCGCGGGGATGTTCTGCTCGAGGAACAACAGGCGGAACGACGGCACGGCGATGAACACCAGAATGGCGATCGGGATCACGGTCCAGGCCACTTCGAGCGAGGTCCGGTGCGTCGTGCGGGACGGCGTGGGATGGGTGCGCTGGTTGAACCGTACCATCACCCAAACCAGCAGCGCGAGCACGAACGCGGCGATCAGGGTGATTACGATCAGCAGCAGGCGGTGGAACCAGATGATGTTTTCCATCACCGGCGAGCCGGCGTCCTGGAACCCGGTCTGCCACGGCGTGGGATAACCCATCGCGGCAAGAGCAACGCTTGCGCCCATGAGCACGACCAGAGCCGACACGCAGGCAATCAACCGCGACAACACCAGCATCGTTCGACTAGCTCCTTACGACGGATTACCGGCGGGGCCGGTCGCGCTCGCTCGGCTACGAGCGCTCAGGCTTGCCCGCTCGGGCTCTCGGTGCCGCGGGATGTTGGCGCGAGGGTGAAGCTGTCCGGGCGGAGGCCAAGCCTCTCAAACCACAATTCCGCCCCACTCGCAATGTGGCTTCTCGCGCCGCCGAAGCGCGGCTCGCAGTGCGCCGGCACGGCTCGAACCGGCCTCGCGGCACGCTGCGGATGTTTCTTGACAGAAGCAAGGCGCCATGGTCCGAGGGCGGCCCAAGAGGGCGGCACGAGCCGCGAATCGATCCAGCTGCGACATCGTTCGCGGGCGAGGCCGGTCTGAGGTTTAAGCTGATGGGCATGCTCCGCCAGGCAAAGCCGCGGCGCGCCGCGAGTTGGGCTTTCGCGCTCGCCGCCGCGCTATCGGCCGCCGGGTTGCCGGAGACCGCCACAGCGCAGGGCGTCGTGAAATCCATCTATGGCGACTGGCAGATCCGCTGCGACACGCCGCCCGGAGCGCAAAGCGAGCAATGCGCGCTGATCCAGAGCGTCACCGCCGAGGATCGTCCCAACGTCGGATTGACCGTCATCGTACTCAAGACCGCCGATCAGAAGAGCAAGCTGATGCGCGTGCTGGCGCCGCTCGGCGTGCTGCTGCCCTCCGGGCTCGGGCTGAAGATCAACCAGGCCGATATCGGCCGAGCCGGGTTCGTGCGCTGCCTGCCCAACGGCTGCGTCGCCGAAGTGATCATGGACGATAATCTGATCAAGCAATTGCGCACCGGCCAGACCGCGACCTTCATCATTTTCCAGACCCCGGAAGAGGGCATCGGCATTCCGATGAGCCTAAAAGGCTTCGGCGACGGGTTCGACAAGCTGCCGTAGACAGGGGCGGACATCCGAACTCAGCGGTCGGAGTCGGCCTAAGCCGACGATTTTGCTCCTCGATCCCGGACTTCTGATTTCTCAAGCCCGGCCCCCTCCCCGCCGCGCCTCGCCGGCCTTATGTTCCGGACACCATCCATCGGAACGCCCATGACCCAGGTTCCCACCGGCTCACTCATCGACCGCGCCGGGCTCGACCGAGACCGACTCAAGCGCCATGTCGCCCGCGGCTTCGAAGGCGCCGACGACGGCGAGCTTTTCCTCGAATACCGCCAATCCGAGGCCCTCGTCTTCGATAACGGGCGCCTGAAGCAAGGAACCTACGACACTGCCCAGGGCTTCGGGCTTCGCGCCGTAAAGGCCGATGCGGTCGGCTATGCCCATGCCTCGGATCTCTCGGAGGCGGCGCTCGCACGCGCCGCCGAGGCGGTCCGCGCGGTTCGCGGCGGCTATTCCGGGACCTATGCCGCGCCACCGGCGCGCAGCAACGTCCGGCTCTACGGCGAGGACAATCCGCTCGGTGCGCCGAGCTTCGAGGCCAAGGTCAAGCTGCTCGAGACGATCGACGCGTACGCGCGCAAGAAAGACCCGCGGGTCAAGCAGGTATCGGTCAGCTTCGGCGCGACCTGGCAAGTGGTCGAGATCGTGCGCGCGGACGGCGGCACCTATCGCGACATAAGGCCGCTCGTGCGGATCAATGTCTCGGTGGTCGCCGGCTCGGGCAATCGCCAGGAAACCGGCAGCCACGGCTACGGCGGACGCGAGGGTTACGAGGGGTTCCTGGAGAGGGATGCCTGGCAATGGGCGGCCGACGAGGCGGTCCGGCAGGCGCTCACCAATCTCGAATCCGTGCCGGCGCCCGCCGGCGAGATGGACGTGGTGCTCGGGTCGGGCTGGCCGGGCGTCATGCTGCACGAAGCGGTCGGTCATGGCCTCGAGGGCGACTTCAACCGCCGCGGCACTTCGGCGTTCGCCGGGCTGATGGGCCGGCGCGTCGCCGCCAAGGGCGTCACCGTCGTCGACGACGGGACCATGGCGGGACGGCGGGGTTCGCTTTCCATCGACGACGAGGGCACGGCGACCAACCGCACCGTGCTGATCGAGGACGGAATCCTCGTCGGCTACATGCAGGACCGGCAGAACGCGCGGCTGATGAACATGCGGCCCACCGGCAACGGCCGGCGCCAGAGCTACGCCCACGTGCCGATGCCGCGCATGACCAACACCTATATGCTCGCGGGCGACCGCGATCCGGCGGAAATCCTCGCCTCGGTCAAGAACGGCATCTATGCCGTGAGCTTCGGCGGCGGCCAGGTCGACATCACGTCCGGCAAGTTCGTGTTCCAGTGCACCGAAGCCTATCGGGTCGAGAACGGAAAAGTCGGCGCGCCGCTCAAAGGCGCGATGCTGATCGGCAACGGTCCCGATGCGCTCACGCGCGTGAGCATGGTCGGCAACGACCTCGCGCTCGATACCGGCATCGGCACTTGCGGCAAGAACGGCCAGGGCGTGCCGGTCGGCGTCGGTCAGCCGACGCTGCGCATCGACCGCATCACCGTCGGCGGCACCGGGTAGCGGACAACCTTGTCGTCGCGGCCAAGGCCACGCAGTGGCCGCGAGCCGTGACCCATGGCCACGGACCTTCCAAACTCGCACGACCGTGGTCATGGGTCCCCGCTTTTCGCGGGGACGACGCGTGCTGATAACGCGCTACCGCACCACGCCGGAGATGCAGCAAGGCTCGTGTCGCGGCAACGTCACGCGATCCTTGAGAAAGCAGCGCGCGGCGTGCCCGCCGTAATATCCCGGACGCGAATAGGTCCAGGCGCGGCAGCGCGCATCGGCCTGGCAGGCAGCGCCGCAGGCCCTTCCGACCGGATCGGTCGGGATCTCGAAATTGCGGTAGTCGCCGCCGACGCGGTCGATCGAGAATTCGATCGCGGGATTGCGCGGTCCGATGACGCCGGCACCTTTGACCCCCGACACACAGCACGGATTGGGCCGCCACGGCGTCACCTGGCTTTTCAGCCAGCAGATCGCGTTGGGAAAAGGGCCGGTCGGGTAGGAGAAGCTCCAGGCCCGGCAATGGGAGTCGCGATCGCAGCGCGACGCGCAAACGGCCGGATCGCCGAATCCCACCACGAAATTCGCATAATCGCCGCCGGGACGATCGAAGCCGACCTGGGCGCCCGCCGGAGCGGCGAGGGCGAGCAGCAATAGAAGAGCGCCGCCAAGCCGCCGCGGATCGGGACGCCGCCGGGACCGGTCGCGCCAGCTTCGATTGCGGAATGCAAGCGCGATCGAGAACGCCATGGGTGACCCGCTTGCCTTCGGTTGGATGCGGCTCGTGCCGCGCCGCTATCATGCTAAAGGACGCGGTCAGTCAAGGCGATACCGGGCCCCGACCGAGATGCGAGCAGGTCGCAACGGTCTGTTGCCCCCCACGCATGATGGATGCGCCCATGAATCCCCAGCCCGCCGAATTCGGCTTTCTGTCGCTCGCGGTCGTGCTGCTCGCCACCGCGGTCATCAGCGTGCCGATCGCGCGCCGCATCCGTCTCTCCGCCATCGTGGCGTATCTGGCGGCCGGCGTGCTGATCGGTCCGTGGGGCATCGGCATCTTCCGTGCGCCCGAAACCATCCTGGCGGTCGCGGAGCTCGGCGTCGTGCTGCTGTTGTTCCTGGTCGGGCTGGAGCTCGATTTTTCCCGCCTGTTCGCCATGCGGCGCGATATTTTCGGTCTCGGCGCGGCGCAGCTTGCCCTCACTTCCGCGGCGATCGCGGCGCTGGCGCTTGCGGCGGGCCTTCCCTGGCGCGGCGCCCTCATCGCCGGAATCTCGCTCGCGCTCTCGGCAACCGCGATCGCGCTGCGGATCCTCGAGGACCGCGGGCATCTCCAGCGCACCTACGGCCAGCGCGCGTTCGCGATTCTGTTGTTCCAGGACATGTCGGTGGTGCCGCTGCTCGCGCTGCTGCCGCTGCTTGCGCCGGGAGGAGACAGCCGCGGCGGCGATTGGGGTGGCGATCTGCTTTCCATCGGCCGCGCCGGGGCGGCGATCGCGGCGCTCGTGCTGGCCGGGCGCTATCTGCTCAATCCGGCGTTCCGGCTCTTGGCAGAGACCGGCGCGCGCGAGGTGATGACCGCGGCGGCGCTCTTGATCGTGCTCGGCGCCGCGCTGCTGATGCAGGCCGTCGGCATGTCGATGGCGCTCGGCGCGTTCTTGGCCGGCGTGCTGCTCGCCGGCTCCAACTATCGCCATGAGCTCGAGGCCGACGTCGAACCGTTCCGCGGGCTGTTGCTCGCGCTGTTCTTCATGGGCATCGGCATGACGATCGATCTCGCGCTGGTGCGCGAGAAGCTCTGGCTGATCCTTGCCGCCGCGATCGTGCTGACCGCGGTCAAGACCGCGATCGTCTGGCTGCTGTTCCGCGCGACCTGCTCGCGCTGCGACGCGCTGCGTGCCGGCTCGGTGCTCACCGGCGCCGGCGAATTCGCCTTCGTGCTGCTGCCGCTCGGGGTCTCGCTCGGCGCGCTGAACGGCGCGGACGGCAGCCTGGTCACGGCGATCGCCGCCATGACCATGCTGTTCGGCCCGCCCTTCGCCGAGCTGACCGAGGCAACGCTGCGGCGTTTCAAGCAGCCGATCGAGCGCGAGCCCGACAATTTCGACGGGGTCACGGGCTCTGTCCTGGTGATCGGCTTCGGGCGCTTCGGGCAGATCGCGGCGCAATGCCTGCTCGCCGAGGGCATCGACGTCACCACGATCGACAACGACGCGCAGATGATCCAGAACGCCGGCCGCTTCGGATTCAAGGTCTATTATGGCGACGGCACCCGGCTCGACGTGCTGCGCGCCGCGGGCGCCGGAAATGTGCGGCTGATCGCGGTCTGCGTCGACGATCCGAAAGCGGCGACCCGCATCGTCGAGCTCGTGCGCGCGGAGTTTCCCGGCACCAGGCTCTACGTGCGCTCCTACGATCGCGGCCACACGCTCGAGCTGATCGCCAAGGGCGTCGATTTCGAGCTGCGCGAGACCTACGAGTCGGCGCTGGTGTTCGGGCGCGAGGCGCTCACCGCGCTCGGGCTCGATCCCGAGCGTGCCCGGTCGGTGGAGGCACATGTGCGCGAACGCGATCTGGCGCGGCTGGCTCTGCAGGAAGCCGGCGGGCTGTTGGCGGGAGCCGAAATGCTCGCCCTGCCCGCACCGCGGCCCGAGCCGCTGAGCGAGCCGGGCCGTAGAGCGACCGCGCTCAATGCCGAGGCGGACGACATCATCCACCACGAGACCGAATTCTCCGGATAGCGGACCGAGGTCGGTGGATCGATACCGGATCGCGTTGCGAAAAAATGAAAGTCAGATCAAGGCCTTGGGCGTGATCATTCAAGAATACTTCGTTTTAGATGATATAATTCTGTAATTCAATTTTTCGTTCGGTCCTGCTCCGCCCTATGTCGTCCGAAAATAAAAAAGCGCCCGCCGGCGCGCCGGCGGGCGCAGCATCCGGACTTCGGAGGGGGACGCGAAAGTCCGGAGGGGCCGACGGGAGGATCGGCCGGGGAAACTCACGCCGCCCGGCGCGGTGCGCGCGGCGGCGCACCGATTGCCCGCGCGCCCGACTCGCCGCGCGCCGGCACGACCGAGGGCACGGAAGCCGCGCGGCTCTTGGCTCGTCCACGCTGGCCGACCGTGTCGATCAGAACCGCGCCCGGATCGCGCCAGAACGGCTCGGAGAGCGCGAAGCGAAGATCGCTCCGAGTCAGCCCGATATCCTTGAGCATGCGATCGTCGAGGCCAGCGAGAAACTCGAGGTCGCGGCGATGCCGGAGGATTTTCGCCACGCGCGCGATGCGCTCCGCCGACATCGCGCCCACGGCGCGGAACGCCCGCAGGAGCGGCACGGCGAATTGCGCAACGATCTCTTGACGCAGCGTCATGGCAACCTCCGTCGCGAAGCGGGCGCAAGGGTGGTCCCTCGGCCTCCCGACGAGCCACCCGAAATGCCAACCGATTTCGGAACGAGGGCACCATGCGCAATCGGTATTGATAAGTAAAACGAATGTTCTTAATCTAACACATCACTTGGAGTGATAGATCGTCCCTGCGAGGCTATCCCATGAATTCCCTGCTCGACATCGATCAACTGCGCACGTTCCTCGCCATCGTGGAAACCGGCAGTTTCACCCGGGCCGCCGAGATCGTGCACAAGACCCAATCGGCCGTATCGATGCAGATGAAGCGGCTCGAGGAACGGCTGGAGCGGCCGATTTTCGCCCGGGACGGGCGCGCCTCGAAGCTGACCGAGGACGGCGAGCGGCTGCTCGATTACGCGCGGCGGATCGTGAAGCTCAACGTCGAAGCGCTCTCCGCATTCTCGGATTTCGCGCTCACCGGGCGGGTGCGGCTGGGCGTACCCGACGACTACGCCGACCGTTATCTGCCGGAGATCATGGCGCGGTTCTCGCGCGCCTATCCGGGCGTCGAGCTCTCGGTGATCTGCGAGCCGAGTCTCGAGCTCGTCGAGCGCATCGCCGCAAACGAGCTCGATCTGGCGATCATCACCGACTGCGGATCGACCCGGCCGGTCGAGAGCTTCCGTCGCGAGCGCCTGCTCTGGGTCACCTCCAATCGCCACACCACGCATCGCGAGGAACCGCTGCCACTGGCGCTCGGGCGGCCGGCCTGCAAATGGCGGCAGGCCGCGATCGAGGGGCTCGAGCTGACGGGCCGGCCGTACCGGGTGCTCTATTCGAGCGGGAACGCCGGCGCGGTCGCCGCCGCCGTGCTCGCCGGGCTCGCGGTCTCGGTATTTCCGGAGTCGGGCCTGCGGCCGGGCATGCGCGTGCTCGGCGCTTCCGAAGGTTTCCCCGAGCTGCCCTCGTGCCGCGTCGGATTGTTGCGCAATCCGCACCAGCAATCGGCGCTCGCCGAAGCGCTGTCCGGACACATCATTTCCTCGCTCGACAATCTGTCGGCGGCGGCCGACGCCGCGGAGTGACCGGGGACCGGACGTCAGAAGTCGATAATCGGAACGCGCAAATCCCCGTCGTCCGGCGTTTCGCTATTTGTTGCGGCTGCGGCAGAAGAAATCTCACTGTTTGGCTGAACTGCGGCGAAGAGTGGTGGTGAGCAATCCGCCATTCACCGCCCCGCTTGGTGATCAGCATCGTAATGGCGCTGGTACGGCCTTGCCCTCCTGCATCCGAGTAAATTCGTAAAACCCCGTGACCAGCGCAGCATTGTCATCGATCGCGATGGTGCGCCTTTCCTGGATCGCATTCTTGTTGCCGCTTCCCTTTAGCTGCGAGAAATATTTCTGGATCGCCTCCGTCCCTTCAGACATAACGGGGCTCACGGTTCCGAGAAGAACCGCATCGGGCCAATAGTTCTTTACGACCGCCTCAGGGTCATTAGAGGTATAAGCCGCCGACCGGTGGTCGACCACCGCGTTCGCTGGCGGCGTCGACTGCAGTATCCTGCTGCCGCGGGACCAGTGCCCCGGTTCCTAAGCGAATGACGCCGTCAAACAGGTTACTTGACCCGATCGTAAACTCCGATCATCGGACCAAGCGGCAGCAGATTGCTGCTTCCCCCCAGCGCCGGCGAGTAGAGACTCGGCACAGTTCCGCCGTCCAGGAACAAAGCGTTGTTACAGCGTAGTCCGTCCCGGAAAAGCCGGGCGAATTCGCCGAAAGACACTTCGTTTTCCGAGACGGCGAACAGCAACGTGCCGGCATCGCGGCTGCCTACACCGCTGCGGTATTTTCGCGATCCGCCTTTTCGGGCGAAACGCGGGTGGAGGCGCCCGTTCATGACGAGCATCGGTCCGGACTGCGTTGCGAAGTCGGCCCGTGGCTTCTGCCTGAGAAAGGCGCCGGTTTCGAGGACACCGGCGGTATCTCCGGCAACGTACAGCACGCCATTGGGCTTCAAATGAAAATTGCCGAGGCCAGCCTTGGTATTGGCGTGAACAAGCTCCCGGCCATTTTCGATGTAAAGACCGACAGGCTTATAATCGGGATCAAACATCCCGGCGTTGGTTGCGAACAGGAGGGCCGAGTGTGCGCCGAGCGACTGCGGTAGCGAGGACAGGTGCCCATACGGCCGCCCATCCGTTCCCTTCCAAAAGAACCTCACGTCCTGCTGACGCAGATCCACCGGGCATACGATGTAATCGCTGCCCTCGTGCGTGACCGATCGACAGGGCACAGGTCCGGCCAAAACCGGAAATGCCCAGCTCAAGATCAGGAACAGGCAAGACCGCAGTACGGCAAAAAAATATCCCGTCAGGATCATAGCCCTTTCCCGTAGCCCACTTCGACGCCGTGCGAGTAGCTATCCAACAGCTTGGAACAAATACACTTTGCAGCCAAGCTAAAGCTCGGCATCACGCCGAATGCGGCCAGGACTGTCGAGGCCGCCCCCGAGGCGCCGAAGACCCTTCAATGATAACCTATGCCGCCAGGGCGCTCCCTCACGTGCGCAATCGAACCCGGCGCAAGGGTCCAGGGCAAGGAGATGCCGATGCTGCACAACCCGCCGCTGCTGACGATCAACCGTGGCCATCGCCGTCCGGAAAAGGCGCTGGTCGAAGCGTTCCGTGGCGCGCAGACCTCGCATCTGTGCGACGCCATGGATGGACGCGGTGCCCTCGACTACCGCATCAAGCCGCTGGACCCCGGCAACGCGGTCTTTGTCGGCCCGGCGCTGACGGCATACGCGTACCCGGCGGATAGCGTCGGCATGTTCGGCGCCCTCGCCGAGGCGGCGCCGGGCGACGTGCTGGTGGTTGCCTGCGATGGGTTTACGGGGACCGCCGTCGTGGGCGATCTCGCCGCAGGCATGATGAAGAACAAAGGCTGCGCCGGATTCGTGACCGATGGTCTGGCGCGCGACCGCGCCGGCATCGTCGCCACCGGGTTGCCCGTCTTCGCTGCCGGCATCAGCCCGAATTCCCCGGCGCGGAACGGCCCGGGCGTCGTGGCCGTTCCGGTGAGCCTTGGGGGCATTCAGGTGAAGCCCGGAGACATCATCGTGGGCGACCAGGACGCCGTGGTCGTGGTGCCTTTGGAGCGAGCCGACGCGGTGCTGCGGGCGCTGGAGGATGTGCGGGCCAACGAGGCGAAAGCCGAGGAGCGGGTGCGAAACGGCGCCGTTATGGCCGCGCCGATGGAGCCGATCCTGGCGGCAGCCCGGATCATCCAGGGCTGATGGTGGACCGGCCGCTCATCGGCGGCGGCATCTATCGTCCGGGACTTTGCCGTGAAGTTGGCGAGAATCCGGCGGGGCGAGGCTTTTTGCGACCCCTCGGATGAAAGGGAGTGAACCATGGGTCTCTCCGCATGCTGACCAGTTACCCTCGCAATTGGAAGCTTGCGTCCGGCGGCGCACAGGGCATTTGGATCGACCTCGTCGACCCAACCCCGGAGGAAAGATCTTCGATCAGAGAGGAGTTCGGGCTGCAAGTACCCACCAGGGAGGAATTGTCGGAAATCGAAACGACCAGCCGGCTTCGAGCGGAGCCGAAGGCGCTCTATATGAGCGCCCCATTAATCTCCGTCGCGGAAGATGGATTATGGTCTTCTGCACCGAGCGGGTTCGTAGTCTCGAAAAAGCTGCTGATAACCGTGCATTTTGGCAAACTCGCCGTCATCGATGCTGTCGCTCAAAAGCTGGGAGCGCCGGAACGGATCGAGCCGGTAGAAGTCTTTACTCGAATTTTGGAGGAAGTCGTCGATCGGGCAGCGGACCACCTCGAGCTGTCAGCCGAGCGCCTGGACCAGGCATCCAAGGTGGTCTTCCGCGACGAAGAAGCAGTGCATTCCGGATTATCTTACGATCCAAAGCTGCTAAGGACCGCAATGACGCAAATGGGACGCATCAGCGAGCGTATTTCGAACGTCCAGTATATGCTGACCTGGATCGATCGAATATGCCACTTCACTGCCGATCATGGCCGCGAGTGGATCGCAATCGAAGTCATTGAACGCCTTCAGGCGGTGCGCACCGACGTTGTTTCGCTGACCCAATTCGACGAGAGCCTCCTGAGTCGAGTGCAGCTTCTGCAGGATGCCGCCAGTGCAATCATCAGCATCGGCCAAAACGAAGTGATGAAGGTGCTGACGGTCGTATCCGTTGCCGGAGTTCCACCCGTCCTGATCGCCGGTATATACGGAATGAACTTCAAGAACATGCCGGAGCTGAATTGGCCCTGGGGTTATGGCTTTGCCTTGGCTCTCATCGTGATTTCCACGATAATTCCGCTGATATGGTTCAAGTTGAAACGGTGGATTTGATGGAGCCGGGGAAAATGCAGACAGGTCATCCAAGGTCGAACAGAAGCGCACTCGGTTTAGCCATCTGTTTGTGTCTTGGCTTGTCCACTGACGCGTTCGCGTTGCCGTGCTCGCTCACCGAGGCGGACTATCAGGCGCTGGCGAACACCACGGAGAAATCGTATACGAAATCCGACATCGAGGCGTTGGAGCCCAAAGATCAAGAGGCATTGTGCAAGGCGCGCAAGTTCTACCACGAGGCGCGCGGCAAGGACCCACGGGCGTTCGCCCGGACCCATACGTCAAACGATATTCCGGCGAGAATGTCGCGATTCTTGACCCCGGAAGAATATGGCCAAATCCGCTCAGCAATGAACGAGGTGTTCGTGGAGGACTCCATTCGGAAAAAGAGTCCGCCTCGAGATCGAAAATAGTGCAGTGTTGAGCTTGGGCTTAAGAGGGCACTGATGGCAGCGTATGTCCGCCTCGGGGCTGAAACCGGACTTCCTGCCGATGTCGCGGAAGGTCGCAGAAGTGGCATTCGCAGACATCAAGGAGCCGAGATCGCAGTGGAGCGTATAAGGCCTCGATCAAGGTTTTCTAGTTCACCTCTCCTTTTCCTGAGGTGCTCGCCTAGGGTCTGCGGCTCCGAGGCCGGTATAAGCGTTTTCAATGACTTAAGCCGCACAGAGGCATAGCAAAAATTGCTGAATGAACTCGGGCTTTCTGTCAAAACAATTAGCTGGAGCGGCCGTCCCTAACGCGCTAGGCGTACTCGCCATACACTACAAGCCCTCCACTCATGGCGTCTCGGCCGCGGAGCATCTCGGTGTCTAGGGGCGAAGAAGCCGTGGGGGTTGTGGTCGTCTAGTTTGGGGAGCGCGAGATGGAAAGCAAAATTCTGAGTTCTCTTGGTAAGGCTGCAGGTCTTAGCGGTATAGCTCTTGGCGTTTTACTGTTGATCTTTCGAGACGTCCTCAAAGACCGGTTTCTCGCCCAAATTGGTCTTGGTTCTGCCCAATCCTTCGCTATCATTTTCTCCTTGCTGATACTTACATTTGGTGTCGCGAGTATCGGAATCTTTGCCTGGTTAGTCGGCCGGACCACCCATCCAAAAGCTCCGATACCTGGGTTTGCCCTAGGACTGCTGGCTGGGCTAGCAGCCTTAGTTCTCGCGGCGACAGTCTACATTGGCGCAATAGCAAGACCCGACCCTTATCCGATTCCGGCCAAGGATGCTCAGGCGCGTTTCCCGGAATCTAAGGAGACGCGCGTTAATTCATTTACCTATCAGGCCGCTGATCCAACGAATGCAGGGCCTCGTTACTGGCGCAGATCCGTGTCAGGCGACGGATGGGTCGAAAGAACACCTGCGGGCGACGAATCTTTTTTTCAAATCGACAAACGGACAAATTATGGCGGCTGTGATGGAACTGTTGTCTCTAAGATTGGCGAACCAAACTTTCAACTACTGATCCCAGACAGGGGATGTCCAAATATGGAATTAAAATTTCGCAGGAGCACCAACGAAAATTGGATGGGACTCCCGAGAATGGAAAACATTCTTTGATCACAGGAACGCCTCCAGTCGAACGAGGCTAGCCTAACGCGTGGCGCTGGGACGTTGGGTGAGCTGATTTCTGCGCTAGTCTGAGATGCGCAGCCGGGATGAAGCAATTGATCGTGATATCACCCAACCGCTAATCGATTCATTAAATTCAATGCTTCGTCGTGAACATGGACGACTAACGGCACCAAAAGGCTCGCTGACGCTCACTGGCGGCCGATATTTTCGAGATCGAGCACAACTCGCCTGATGTCCGATCCCATGTCCTCCTCCTGAAAACCGAGTTCGGCGCACATTTGCAGCATGGCCGTGTTCTCGGCTAACACATCGCCGTACACACGCCGCAGACCTTTTTCTTTGGCGTAATCGATGACGCGCCGCATCAGCAGCCAGCCGAGCCCGTGACCCTTGAGCCGCGAGCGCACCAAGATCGCGAATTCCGCAGTCTTTTCGTCGAGCTCGTCCTTCAAGCGCACGAGCCCGAGCATGTGACCCGTGTCTTCGTCGAGTGCGATGAAGGCGATTTCGTGCATGTAGTCGAGATGGGTGAGCTTATCGATCTCCGCGGCGCTGAGCTCGGCAATGCGCGCAAAAAACCGAAGTCTCAGATCCTCGGCGCTGACATCGCGTAAAAAATCCGGGTATAACGCCATGTCTTCAGGCCGTACCCGGCGGATCAGCACGCGCTCGCCGCCTCGAATCGTTTCGTGCAATTCGCTCAAGCCAAAATCGCCTTGTCCGGCATCGGCGCGACCAGTGCCCCTTTCCGGTGGCGTTATTGTGGCGGATGATTACGAGAGGCTGGCCGAGGCGCCCAGCGCTCTGAAGCTGCCCTCGGGCCGTTGCCGCTGAACAACGGCGGCGAGCATTCCGTGCTATCGTTTGCTGAATGCCGCCGCCTGTTCCTCGAACGCCGGCTCGACCGAGCCGTGCCAGGACCCGTGATATTTTGCGAGCAGCTCGTCGGCCGGGGTGAGGCAGCGCTCGGCGAAAGCTTCGATCGGCTCGAGATAGCGGGTCTCGTCGCTTCCGCAGGCATCGCGCCGGTTGCGGCGCTCGAGCCCGGCGCGCGCAATCCCGAGGCATTCGCGCGCGAGATCGAGCGTGGTTCGGCCGGCGATCGCTGCCTTGAAGCCGAGCCGCGGCACCTCCTCGCGCCACTGCTGGCGCTGCAGCGCCGACCAGGGTTTGGCCAGGTCCCAGGCGGCGTCGAGCGATTGCTCGTCGTACAGCAATCCGACCCAGAACGCCGGCAGCGCCGGCAGGCGGCGCCACGGTCCGCTGTCGGCGCCGCGCATCTCCAGATAGCGCTTGAGGCGCACTTCCGGAAAAATCGTGCTCAAGTGGTTCGCCCAGTCGGAGAACGTGGCGCGCTCGCCCGGCAGCGCCGGCAGCTTGCCGGCGAGCAGATCGCGGAAGGATTGGCCGGCGGCGTCGATATATTTGTCCCCGCGCTTGACGAAATACATCGGCACGTCGAGCGCATAATCGACCCAACGCTCGAACCCCATGCCCGGCTCGAACGCCCAGGGCAGCATGCCGGTGCGGTCGTTGTCGGTGTCGAGCCAGATCTGCGAGCGGAAGGACAGATACCCGTTGGGCTTGCCCTCGGTGAACGGCGAATTGGCGAACAGCGCGGTCGCGACCGGCTGCAGCGCGAGCCCGACGCGCAGCTTCTTGACCATGTCGGATTCGGAGCAGAAATCGAGGTTCGCCTGCACCGTGCAGGTGCGGTACATCATGTCGAGGCCGTGACCGCCGACCTTGGGCATGTAGGCGGTCATGATGCGATAACGGCCCTTGGGCATGACCGGCATCTCGGCACGCGACCATTTCGGCGTCATGCCCATGCCCAGAAAGGAGATGCCGAGCGGCCGCGCCACTTCCTCGAGCTGGGCGAGATGCGCCATGAGCTCGGTCGAGGTCTCGTGCACGGTCTCGACCGCGGCGCCCGACAGCTCGAACTGGCCGCCGGGCTCGAGCGTGATCGCGCCCCCCCCGGTGACGTCGAGCAGGCCGATGATGTTGCCGGCTTCGACGATCGGTTCCCAGCCGAGCAGCATCTGCATGCCCTCGAGCAACGCGCGGATGCTGCGCTCGCCGTCATAAGGAACCGGCGAATGTCGATCGCTCGTGAAGGCGAATTTCTCGTGCTCGGTCCCGAGCCGGAAGCCCGCCTTCGGCCTGACGCCCTGCTCGAGCCAGCGCACGAGATCGTCGCGCGTCTCGACCGGCGTCATGTCGACCTGATCGCGAGCCATGCAGGAGGTTCCGGCGCAAAAGGGCCGCGACCTTACACGCGGGTCGCTGAAAGCGGAAGCCAGCCGCAAGGACGCCAGATAACAAAGAACGGCAGATCAATCTGCCGTCACGTCCGCAATCCGTCGGCCGGCTCAGGCCGCCGCGCGTTTGCTCCCGGGCGCGAAGCGGCGATAAAAACTCTCGCCCTTGCCGGCCATTTCGACGAGCAGCTTCGCGGGCTTGAACCGAGCGCCGTATTTCTTCTCCAGCGCCTTGCACAGCTCGACGAATTTCTTCGCCCCCATCATGTCGATCCACGACAGCGGGCCGCCCGTATAGGGCGCAAAGCCGAAGCCCAGAATGGCGCCGACATCGGCTTCGCGCACGTCGGTCAAGACGCCCTCCTCGAAGCAGCGCGCCGTCTCCAGCGCCTGGATCGCCAGCAGCCGATGCTTGAGCTCGGCGACGTCGATCGCGTCGGGATCGAGCTTGTTCGGCTGCAGATCGGCAAGGCCCGGCCACAGTCGCTTCGGCGCCTTCTCGGGATAATCGTAGAAGCCCTTGCGGTTCTTGCGCCCGAACCGGCCGCGCTTCTCGACCATCTCCTCGAGCAGCGCCTTCTGCCGAGCGTCGATCGCCTTGGCGCCGAGATCGGCTTCCGTCGCCTTGAGGATCTTCCAGGCGAGATCGACCGCCACCTCGTCGTTGAGCGAGAGCGGGCCGACCGGCATGCCGGCGATGCGGCCGACGTTCTCGATCATCGCCGCCGGCACGCCGTCGGTGAGCATCAGGTGCCCTTCGCGGATGTAGGTTCCGACCACCCGCGAGGTGAAGAAGCCCCGCGAATCGTTGACCACGATCGGCGTCTTGCGGATCGCCCGCACGTAATCCAGCGCGACCGCAAGCGCCTCCTCGCCGGTCTTCTTGCCGAGAATGATCTCGACCAGCATCATCTTCTCGACCGGCGAGAAGAAGTGGATGCCGACGAATTGCGCCGGCCGCTTGGATTCTTTGGCGAGCGAGGTGATCGGCAAGGTCGAGGTGTTGGACCCGTACACCACGCCGGCGCCGATCGCAGCCTCTGCCCGCGCGATGGTCTCGGCCTTGACGGCGCGGTCCTCGAATACCGCTTCGACCACGAGATCGCACCCGGCGAGCTCGCCGTAATCCGCGGTCGGCTTGATGCGGGAAAGCAGCGCGTCGCGGTCCGCGGCGCTGGCGCGGCCCTTGTTGACCTGATCGCCGATCAGTTTCTCGGAATAGGCCTTGCCTTTCTCCGCAGTCTGCTGATCGCGGTCGATCAGCACCACTTGGATGCCAGCCTGCGCGGTGACGTAGGCGATGCCTGCGCCCATGAAACCGGCGCCGATGATGCCGACGCGCTCGAGCTTGCTGGGCCGCACGTGCGCCGGCCGCCGCGCCCCCTTGTTGAGCTCCTGCATCGACACGAACAGCGAGCGGATCATCGCCGCGGCCTCGGGCGAGCGCAGGATCTTTGCGAACCAGCGCGATTCGACCCGCAACGCGAGGTCGATGGGGAGCTGCAGCCCCTCGTAGACGCACTGCAGGACGGCACGCGCCGCCGGATAATTGTCGTGGGTCTCGCGCCGATAGATGGCGTTCGCCGCCGGAAACGTCATCATTCCGGCTTTGGAGAACACCGGGCCGCCGGGCAAGCGGAAGCCCTCGACGTCCCACGGCGCCTTGGCCTTGCCGCCGGCCTTGATCCAATCCTTGGCGGCCTTGACGAGATCGGACGCCGGCACGACCGCGTCGAGGAGCTTCATCTGCTTGGCGCGGTCGAGCCGGATCTGATCGCCCTTGAGCAGAACCTGCAGCGCATCGGCGGGCGGCAGCATGCGGGCGATGCGCTGGGTGCCGCCGCCGCCCGGGAACAGCCCGACCTTGATCTCGGGCAGGCCGACGCGGGTCTTGGGATTATCCGCCGCGACCCGGTGGTGACAGGCGAGGCAAAGCTCGAAGCCGCCGCCGAGCGCCGTGCCGTTGATGGCCGCGACCCAGGGCTTGCCGCAGGTTTCGAGCCGCCGAAAGATCAGCGACAACTTTCGGCTCTCCTCGAACAGCCGCGCGGTCGCGGCCTCCTCGCCCTCACGCCTGGCGATATCCGCGAAGGTGTGGGCGAGCGATTCCAGCATGGTGAGGTCGGCGCCGGCGCTGAAGCTGTCCTTGCTCGAACTGACGACCGCCGCCTTGATGGCCGCGTCGCTCGCGACCTTGTCGACGATCGCCGCAAGCTCCTCGACCACCCTGGCGTCGATGACGTTCATGGAGCGGCCGGGCATGTCCCAGGTCACGAGCGCGATGCCGTCGGTATCGACGTCGAACTTGAAATTGGTGAAGGACATCTGAGCTCTCCCGTTCGATGATCGCCGAGATCCGTGACGCCCCGGTGCGGGCGGCGTCAGGACGGCGGCGTTGGATATTCAGACCCGTTCGATGACCGTCGCAGTGCCCATGCCGGCGCCGATGCACAGCGTCACCAGCGCGGTCGCGAGATCCCGGCGCTCGAGCTCGTCGAGCACGGTGCCGAGGATCATGGCGCCGGTGGCGCCGAGCGGATGCCCCAAGGCGATCGCGCCGCCGTTGACGTTGACTTTGCCGGCATCGAGATCGAACGCCTGCATGTAGCGCAGCACCACGGACGCGAACGCCTCGTTGATCTCGATCAGATCGATATCGGCGAGCGTCATGCCGGCTTTTTTGAGCAGCTTCTTGGTCACGTCGATCGGGCCGGTGAGCATGATGCCCGGCTCGGAGCCGATGTTGGCGAACGCCTTGATGCGCGCGCGCGGCTCGAGCCCGGCGCGCCGGCCGGCGCGCTTGCTGCCGATCAGGACCGCGGCGGCACCGTCGACGATGCCGGAGGAATTGCCGGCATGATGCACGTGGGTGACCGTCTCCACGTCGGGATGCGCCTCGATCGCCACCGCGTCGAAGCCGCCGAACTCGCCGATCTGCACGAACGCGGGCTGCAGCTGCGCCAACGACTGCATGGTCGTCGACGGCCGCATGTGCTCGTCCTTGGCCAGGATGGTGAGCCCGTTGACGTCCTTGACCGCAGCGACCGAGCGCTTGAACCGGCCCTCGTCCCAAGCCTGCGCCGCGCGCTTCTGGCTCTCGACCGCATAGGCGTCGACATCGTCGCGCGAGAATCCGTATTTGGTCGCGATCAGATCCGCGGAAATCCCCTGCGGCATGAAATAGGCGGGAACCGCCAGCGAAGGATCCATCGGCCACGCGCCCCCGGAGGCGCCGATGCCGACCCGGCTCATGGATTCGACGCCGCCGCCGATCGTCATCTCGTGCTGGCCCGCCATGATCTGCGCGGAGGCGAAATTGATCGCATCGAGCCCGGAGGCGCAGAAGCGGTTGATTTGAATGCCGGGCACGCTTTCGCCGTAGCCCGCGTGCAGCGCGGCGGCGCGGGCGATGTCGCCGCCGGCTTCGCCGACCGGATCGACGCAGCCGAGCACCACGTCTTCGACCAGCGCAGTTTCGAGCCCGTTGCGGTCGCGGATCGCCGCCAGCGCCTGGCTGGCGAGATTGAGCGCAGTGACTTCGTGCAGCGCGCCATCGGCCTTGCCGCGGCCGCGCGGAGTGCGGACGTGGTCATAGATGAATGCATCGGCCATTTGCTTCCTCCACAGGCTCGGTTCCAATTCACGCCTACCCACGAAACGTTCTTCCCCTCTCCCCTTGTTGGAGAGGGTTTCAGAACGCCTCGGCCGGCAGCGCCATCGTACTCGCCGCACCGGATTTGATGCGGGCAAGCTGCGCGGCGGTTTCCGGCAGCATACGCTCCATGAAGAACCGCGCGGTCACAAGCTTGGCATCGAGCCGCCGCGCCGCCCCGTCGGCCCCGGCCGCAAGCTTTTGTTGCGCCGCTATAACCATCCGCGCCCACATGTAGCCCAACACCACGAGGCCGAACAGATGCATATAGTCGGCTGCACCGGCTCCGGCGTGATCGGGATTGCTCAGCGCGTTCTGCATGAACCACATCGTCGCCTGCTGCAGATGATCGAAGGACGCGCCGAGTGGAGCGAGGTAGGACTGCAGCGACTGGTCCTGCGCGTGCTCCTCGAGAAAGCCTTTCATCTCCGTGAAGAACGCCGTGACGGCACGGCCGCCGTCCCTGCCGAGCTTGCGCGCGACCAGATCGAGCGCCTGAATCCCGTTCGCGCCCTCGTAGATCATGGCGATGCGCGCATCGCGCACGAATTGCTCCATGCCGGATTCGCGGATGTAGCCGTGGCCGCCGAACATCTGCTGCGCCATCACCGCGTTGGCGAAGCCGGTATCCGTGAGCACGCCTTTGATGATCGGCGTCATCAGGCCCATGTAATCGTCCGCGGCCCGCCGCGCGCCGTCGTCCTCGGCGCGATGGGCGACGTCGGCCTGCAGCGCCGTCCAAACCACGAATGCCCTGGCGGCTTCGTTGAACGACCGGATGCTCAACAGGGTGCGGCGGACGTCGGGGTGAACGATGATCGGATCCGCGGCCTTGTCCGGGAATTTCGCCCCGCTCAAGGCGCGGCCCTGTAGGCGCTCCTTGGCATAGGCGGCGGCGTTCTGATAGGCGACCTCGGATTGCGCGAGCCCCTGCACGCCGACGCCGAGCCGGGCTCCGTTCATCATCGTGAACATGGCATTGAGCCCGCGATTGGCCTGGCCGACCAGCCATCCGGCGGCGCCGTCGTAATTCATGACGCAAGTGGAATTGCCGTGAATGCCCATCTTCTCCTCGATCGAGCCGCAGGAGACGCCGTTGCGCTTTCCCGGCGTGCCGTCGGGATTGGGCAGGAACTTCGGGACCACGAACAGCGAGATGCCCTTGACGCCGGCGGGCGCGCCTTCGATGCGCGCCAGCACCAGATGCACGATGTTCTCCGCGAGATCGTGCTCGCCGGCGGAGATGAAGATCTTCGTGCCGGTGATCCGGTACGAGCCGTCCGGTTGGGGAACCGCCTTGCTGCGCAATTGCCCGAGATCGGTGCCGCAATGCGCTTCGGTGAGATTCATCGTGCCGGTCCATTTTCCGGCGATCATGGGCGGCAGATACGTCGTCTTCTGCTCGGGAGAGCCGTGCACGTAGAGCGCGGAGATCGCGCCCTGCGTGAGCAAGGGATACATCGCGAACGCCATGTTGGCGGAGCACAGGAACTCGTTGACGATCTCGGTCATCACCGCCGGCAGCCCTTGGCCGCCGAACTCGACGGGCGCCGAAATGCCGATCCAGCCGCCGTCGGTGAGCTGCCGATAGGCTTCCTTGAATCCCTTGGGCGTCGTGACGCTGGCGTCGTCGTGGCGCGTGCAGCCCTCGGCGTCGCCGACGCGATTGAGCGGGCTCAAGACCTCTTCGCAGAACTTCGCCGCCTCCCCGAGGACCGCCTCGACGAGATCGGGCGAGCCTTCCGCGAAGCCAGGCAAATTGTTGTAGCGCTCGAGATGAAAGACGTCGTTGACGAGGAACATCACGTCCTCGACGGGTGCCTTGTAGGTCGGCATGAGCTTCTCCTGTTCGGGGCCGAGCGCCCGGCCGCATCGGCCGGACGCCGGGCATTCACGTTCGCGGCTGCCCGCGCGCGGCGAGCATGGTTTCGACCGCCTGGCTTGCGCGGCTGAGCTCGGCAATGGCCCGCTCGATCTGCGACTTCTGGCGCCGCAGCCGGCCGATCTGCTCCGTGAACTTGCCGAGCGCGACCCGCAGCTGCGTCGCCTGGCCATCGCCGAGATCGTAAAGATCCAGCATCTGCCGGACTTCCTCGAGCGAGAAGCCGACCGCCTTGCCCATCAGCACGTATCTGAGCCGCGCACGGTCGCGCCGGCTGTAGAGCCGCTCCTGTCCGTTGCGACGGGGCGCGATCAATCCCTTCTCCTCGTAGAAGCGCAGGGTGCGGGCGCTGATCGCGAATTCCCGGGTCAACTCGCGGATCGTGAAGCTTTCCCGCCCCGCGGCGCCGGTATCGAAGCTGGCGGCGAGGCCGGGAAGGACGGGCCTGGAATTGCGGCCGGACGACCGGCGGCCGGAATCGAGTTCGGGCTTCATGGGCTCTGCTCGCGTGCGCTCCACAGGCCGGGCTCGCCGACCCAGGGGGCATATATATGACGTTTACGTAAACGTAAAGCCCCGGTCGAAGAATTTTTCGGGCCTCGGGGCAGCGGCCGCAAAGCGCCTTGACCTAGGTCAAAGCGCGCCGGCGCCGCTGCGCTAGCTTTCAGTCTCCAAGGAGGAATCCGACATGACCGCGCCTCCCCGAACTTGGCCATTCGTAAGCACGCTCGGGCGCTGGTATCGAAATTGGAGCACCGCGCGCGAGGGCGCTTTCGAGCTGCAATGCGCCGGGGCCGCCGAAGTCGAGCGCATCGCCCAGGAACTGGGGTTGTCGAGCTTCGAACTGCAAAACCTCGTGAAGCGTCCCGACGAACGCCCGCTCCTGGCCCGGCGCCTGGCCGTGCTGCATATCGAGCCGCCTGCACTCGCCAAGTCGGAACCGGCGACGTTCCGGGATCTGCAACGCGTGTGCGCGCTTTGCGGCGTCCGCGACCGCTGCGCGGCCGACCTGGAGGATCAAGGCCGCGATCCTGCCTGGCAGGAATGGCGCGACTATTGCCCGAACGCCACGACGCTGAGCGCGCTCGCGGCCCTGCAGGTCTGCGGCGAAGCGCGCAAAGCCGATTGAGCAATTTGCGATTCGCGCGTTCTCGCGCCGCGCCTCCTCGCGCGCGGGCTCGCCGCCGATTCTAACCCGCATGCTCACAAACCCAGATACGCCTTGCGGATATTGGCGTCCGCCAGCAGCTGCTGCCCGGTGCCGGACAGGACCACGCGGCCGGCTTCGAGCACGTAGCCGTGATGCGAAAGCGCGAGCGCGTGCTGGGTGTTCTGCTCGACCAACAGCACGGTCACGCCAGACGCGTTGATCGCCTTCACCACGCGGAACATTTCCTCCACCACCAGCGGGGCGAGCCCGAGCGAAGGCTCGTCGAGCATCAGGAGCTTGGGGTCCGCCATCAGCCCGCGCCCGATCGCGACCATCTGCTGCTCGCCGCCGGAGAGCGTTCCGGCGAGCTGCTGTTGACGCTCTTCGACCGGCGGGAAAATGCTGAAGACCTGCTCCAGCCGCCCGCGGCGCCCGGCCGTGGGGGTCGCATAGGCGCCCAGCATCAGATTGTCGATCACGCTCATGTCCGGGAACAAGCCGCGACCTTCCGGAACATGGATCATGCCGCGGCGGACGATTTCCGTCGGCGAGCATCCTTCGATGCGTTCCCCCTTGAGCAGAATGCTGCCCGCGCGCGGCCTGAGCAGCCCGGACAACACTTTGAGCGTCGTCGTCTTGCCCGCGCCGTTGGCTCCGAGCAGCGCGACGATCGACCCCCTCGGCACCTCGAAGGCGACCTCCCACAGGGTCTGCACCTTGCCGTAGGCCGCCTGCAGACGCTCGACCTTCAGCATCAGGCGGCCCTTTCGCCCAGATAGGCGGCGATGACGCCGCGGTCCTGCACCACGGCCTGCGGCGCGCCGTCGGCGATCTTCTCGCCGTGATGAAGCACGATGATGCGGTCGGAAATCCGCATGATCGCCCGCATGTGGTGCTCGACCAGGATCACGGTCACGCCGCTTTCCCGGATCTGCCGCACCAGCTCGCAACCCGCCTCGACCTCGGTCGGATTGAGCCCGCCCATCGGCTCGTCCAGAAACAGGATCTTCGGATCGGTGGCGAGCGCCCGCGCGATCTCCAGGCGCTTCTGCTCGCTGAGCGTCAAGTCGGCGGCGCCGGCAGCGCTCCTTGCGGAGAGCTGCACGCGCGCGAGAATCTGTTGCGCCCGCGCTTGCGCCCTGGGACGAGAACGCTCGTGCAGGAACGCGGCAAGCGTCACGTTTTCGAGCGCGGTGAGATGACGGAACGGCTTGACGACCTGGAACGTCCGCGCAATGCCCTTCTTGACCACCGCGTGCGGCTTCAAGCCGACCAGGCTCTGGCCTTCGAGCGATATTTGCCCGGCAGTCGGCGCAAGGAACCCGGTGATCAGATTGAACACGGTGGTCTTGCCCGCCCCATTGGGACCGATGAGCCCGAGCACCTCGCCCGGATGCAGGGCAAACGACAGGTCGGAAACCGCGCGCAGGCCGCCGAAGACCTTGCTCAGCCCGCGGACTTCGAGCAACGCCATGGCTAGCCCCGATCTCGAAACAGACGCTGCAGCCCGCCCCAGATGCCCTCGGGCAGGTAGCGAATCACCAGCATCATGAACAGGCCGTAGAAGATGAGATGGCCGGCTTGAAACCGGTCGCGAAAGATCTCGCCGATGCTGACGAGGACGACGGCTCCCACGATCGGGCCGGCGGTGGTCGCCAGCCCGCCGACCACGGCGATGAACACCATTTCGACCGAAAGCGAGATGGCGAACACCGCGTCGGGATCGACGTAGCGGAAGTAGAGCGCGTAAAAGCCGCCCGCCAATCCGACCACGAACGCGGAGAGCGCCAACGCGACCACCCGCGTGCGCACGGTATCGATCCCGACCGCTTCCGCGCTGTCGATGTCCTCGCGCACCGCCGTCAGATACGCGCCCAGGCGCGACCGCGATACCGCGAACGTGAGCGCCATCGCCGACACCGCGAGGATGACGGCGAGGTAGTAGAACGGGACCTTGCTCTCCCAGTCGATGGTCGCGCCGGCGAAGGAGACCGGCGGCAGATGGGTAATCAGCAGTCCCATCGGGCCGGCCGTCAGCTGCTCCCAATTGAGCGCGACCAAACGCACGATCTCCGCCACCGCGAGCGTCGCCAGGGAAAAATACGGCCCGCGCAGGCGAAAGCAGATGAGGCCGATCGGCACCGCGAACATCGCGCCGACGATGCCGCCGGCCAGCATGCCGAGAAACGGCGACACGCCGAGGCTCAGATAGGACAGCATCGTCACATAGGCGCCGATGCCGAGGAAAACCGCGTGGCCGAACGAAACCTGACCGGCAAAGCCGCCCAGCAGGTTCCACGACGCCCCGAGCAAGGTCCAGAACAGGACCATGATCATCAGATGCTGGAAGAACGCATTGTCGGTGAGCAGCGGGGCCGACGCCAGAAGGAGAAGTCCGGCAGCAGCCAGGAGCCGCGTCATGACTTGCCGACTCCGAACAAACCCGCCGGACGGAACAGCAGCACGAGCAGAAACAGCACGAACCCGATGGTGTCCTTGTAGGCAACCGAGACATAGACGGCACCCAGCGATTCCACCAAGCCGAGCAGGACGCCGCCGGCGATCGCGCCGGGAACCGAACCGAGCCCGCCGAGCACGACGATGACGAAGCATTTCACGATCAGTATTTCGCCGACCGTCGGATAGAGATAGAGCGATGGCACCAGCAGCACGCCGGCGGCCGCGGCGAGCGCGGTTCCGAGCCCGAATGTGATCATGTCGATGCGCTGCACATCGATTCCCATGAGAGCCGCCGATTGCGGGTTCTGCGCGGTGGCGCGCATGGCGCGGCCAACGTCGGTGCGCGACAGCAACAGGTAGAGCGCGGTCGTGATCGCAATCGCCATGAAGAAGGCGATGGCCAGCGGAATCGGCACCGAGATGCCGAACGGGCGGGCGGGCATCACCGCATAATCGAGGTTGAGCGTGCGATAATCGCCGGTCCAGAAGAACAGCGCCAGATTGGCGATGAGCAGGGAGAGGCCCGCCGTGTAGAGCAACGTGTTGAGCTCGCCCTTGGGAATCACCTCCTTCAACAGAAACCGTTGCACCAGCATGCCGCCGGCGAACATCAGCGGCGCCCAAATGCCCACCGACAGGAACGGATCGATCCCCCACAACGTGTACGACCAATAGGCACCGAACATCCCGAGCATCACCATGTCGCCATGAGCGAGATTGATGATGCGCATCACCCCGAACACGATGGTCAGACCGACGGCGATCATCGCGTAAAGCGATCCGGTCAGGACGCCGCTGACGACGCTCTGGACAAAGCTTTCCATTTGGAGTCCGGGAAAAATCCCCGCCCGCAAATCGGGCGGGGACCATGGCGTTGCTTACCGCGTGACCGTCGTATTGTCCGGGAACACGTACGCCGTCTCCGCATTGGCCTTCGGCCAAACGTTGAGCAGCTCGCCGTTGCGCCACTGCGCGAGCACGGAATGATCGCGCGAGTAGACGTTCTGGTTGGTGTATTGATCGCCCAACGGGCCGGTCCAGTTGCCGAACTTCACCTTGCCGAACACCGTGGTCATCTCGGTCTGCAGCAGGGCCTGGCGCACCGCATCGCGATCGGCTTCCAGCTGCCCGGTGAGCTTCGCGCGCTTGAGTGCGTCGGCGATGATGTAGATCGCCGAATAGCCCTCGACCTCGTGCTCCTTGGGCAGGAAGCCGTATTTTTCCTTGAACGTCTTGTAGAATCCCGCGGTCATCGCCTCGTTGGGATTCCCCGACCAGGCCGCGGACGAATAGACGTTTTCGGCGAGCCCGCCGAGCTGCTTGGCGAAGTCGACCACGCCGAAGCCGCCGCCGAAGCCGACGAAGGCTCGCGGCGTGATGCCGATTTCCTTGGCGTGGCGGGTCATCAGGATGGCATCGGTCGTCGACACCGCGATCAGCAGCACGTAATCGGGGCTGTTCGACTTGACCTTGGTCATGATCGGCTTGAAGTCGAGCGAATTGACCGGATAGGCCTCGTCGTTGACGATCGGAACGTTCTTGGACTTGAGGAAGCTCATCGCCGAATTGGCGATCGTCTTTCCGAACACGGTGTTGTCGTAGACCACCGCCGCGGACTTGGGCATCGCGCCGGGCACGTCGCTGATGAATTTGTTGAAAGCCTCCGGATAGATCGATCCGGTCGGATTGTTGCGGAAGACCCATTCAAATCCCTTGGACGTGATGACGTCCGCGGACGGATGGTCGACCATGTACGGCGTCTTGAGCCGCTGGGCGACCGAGGCGATCTCGACCGCCTGCCCGGAGGCCCGGCCTCCGGTCAGCACCAGAACTTTCTCCTGCGTGATCAGCTTCTCGGCGACGGTGGCGGCGAGCGGGTTCTTGGCCTGATGATCTTCGAGGATGACCTCGATCTTGCGGCCATTGACCCCGCCCTTGGCGTTGATCTCCTCCACCGCCATCGAGTACGCCTTCTTGAACTTGTCGCCGAACGGCGCGTCCGGCCCCGTCATCGGCTGCGGCGCGCCAATCTTGAGGGCGTCTTGCGCCAACGCAGCCGAGGACATCGCAACAGACAGTGTCACTACCGCGAGCAATTTCGAATTGCTGGACATGATTCCTCCCCTACCTCGTGGGTTACGCTGAGCCTGAGCGATATTCCTCAGACGGCCACGAAGTCGACGAAATCGTAACCCTCTTCGGCCGCTCTGGGAAGCGCATCGGAATGCCTCGATCCTCCAGGTGGCGAGTTCGCAGGTCGCCGCAATGAATTCATTCCGTGCGGTGACGGCAGCCGCAGCAAGCGGAAATTCTCGAAGCAAATCATTTGTTAACCCCATATTTACCGTAACACGGAAAAGTCGAGCCTGAGGACAAGGGCCGAGCCAGCTTCAAGGTGTTGTTTACCGGTGCCGGATCCACCGGGCATGCGCCCTGCTCCTCCCTGTCGTGACGACAGTGCGGGTGCAAGCATGACCTCAGGCGGCGCGTGGAACACGCGACCATTTCGGCCGGAAACGCTGGAGGCGGCGCGGGAAGCGGCTCGCCGGTCCGGATTATCGCTGGCGGAATGGCTCAATTCCGCAATCCTCGACACGGCTGCGGATGCCGGGGTTCGCGCCTGGGCGCGCGGATTCGGCGCGGACGAGCGTGGTCCGGACGACGACCCCTTTAGCGTCATCGGCGAGCGTCTCGACGAACTTGCGCGTCGCATCGATCGCTCGATGAAACCGGGCAACGAACCCGGGACGTGGCGCCCGGACAGCACTTCGAGCCGGTCGGGCCCGGAGATCACAACGTCCCTGCATGCCATCGAGGCTCGGCTCGCCGCGATCGTTCGCGAGCTCGTTCCGCAGAGCCGGGCGGCGACCCAGCGGCTTGCCGAGATGATCCGGGAGCTCAATTCCAGGCTCGACGGGCTGGGAGCGATTGCGCCGGAGTCCCGCGACCACCCAACGCATCGCGCAGCTCTCGACCGGACGCTCGGCCGGGCGGGGGAGGATCGAGCCAAACCCCGCGGCCGAGCCGCGGGGTTGACCAATGCCGTGGCAGAGGTCGCCGCGCGCCAGCGCGAGCTCGACGCTGAAATCGTCGGCGCGCAGGACTTTTCGCGGCTCGAGCAGCAGCTGCGGCATATCACCGAGCAGATCGAGACGCTGCGCCATCCCGCGGATGCGGCCGACGCCGCCGAAACCCGGGACGCCGATCGCATTGCCTTCGAGCGGATCGAGAGCAAGATCCTCGAGCTCGCGCAAAAGCTCGATGCGTCCGATCCGCGCCTCGACAGCCTCGGGGCGATCGAGCGGAGCATCGGCGATGTGATGTTCCAGCTCAAAGAGACCCGGGCCGCGGCCATCGAGGAAGCCGAGCGCGCCGCGAGAGCCGTCGCCAGCGAGATGCTCTCGGATGCCGGCGCAACGGCAATCGAGATCGATGCGCTCAAAGGCGAGCTTGCCGAGTTCCGGGCGAGCCAGGCCGAACTCGACCAGCGCAGCGAGGATGCGCTCGAGGCCGTCCACGGCACCCTGGAGCGGCTGGTCGACCGGCTCGCCACCATCGAGATCGGCGTTCGCACCGGGGCTCGAACCGCAGCCGAGCCGCAAGAGTCCCGCGTTCCAGCGGCCTCACGCTCCGGTTCCGGTTCGGCCGCGCCGATGGTGAACCCGCCCGCCCCCAAGCTCGCGCCCGACTTCGAGCCGACGGATTCCAGTCTGCCGGATCATCCGCTCGAGCCCGGCTCCGGCACGCCGCGCGGCCGCGCCGCGCCGTCGGCCCCGGCGCGGATCGCCGCCGCGGACGCGCTCGTCGCGAACCCTGCTCCGGCGGAACCGGCCGCAAAGGCGAACTTCATCGCTGCCGCGCGCCGCGCCGCCCAGGCCGCGGCGGCAGAAAGCCCCGAGGAACCCGCCGATCTGCCACGGCCGCAGCGGGTCGCCATCGCGGTGGCGAACCGCCGCCGTCCGCTCATGATTGCGGCGGCCGTGCTGCTGTTCGGGGCCGGCGGCCTGCATGTCGCCGTCAACGGCCATGTGCCGCCGCTGCCGGGCCTGAACGATTTGGTGCATATCGAAGCGCCCCGGTCGGTCTCCAAGGCGACCCCATCACCAGCCGGCGCGAAGCCCGCAGCCGCGGCCGGTCGCAGCGAATCGCGCGCGGCGCTCGCACCCGATCCGGTCGTGCCGGAGAGCGGACCAGCCGCGGCCCGCCGTCCGTCGAGCGCCACGGGCGATGAATTTCTGCTGTCGCCGATGCCGGATAGCAGCGTGATGCCGGCGGCGGATTCCCAGGTTCGCGAGAGCGTCCCGTCCCGGCTCGCGCCGACGCCCGCCATGCGCACCAGCGAGGTCACCGGGTCGCTGCCTCCCCCCGAGGCCGGTGCGGCTGCGCCCGCCAGCCAGCGCGCGGCTTCGGAACCCGCAGCCAATGCGGCCGACAAGCTGCCGAACGCGATCGGCAATCCGGCATTGCGCGCGGCGGCGCTCGGCGGAAATCCCGCGGCCGAATACGAGGTCGGCGTGCGGTTCAGCGAGGGCCGTGGCGTGCCGCAGAACCTCGAGGAGGCCGCACGTTGGCTGGCGCGCGCGGCGGATCGCGGGCTTGCTCCCGCGCAGTACCGCCTCGGCACCCTCTACGAAAAAGGCCATGGCGTGAAAAAGGACCTGATCGAGGCACGCCGCCTGTATCTGGCAGCCGCGCAGCAGGGCAATGCCAAGGCAATGCACAATCTCGCCGTGCTCCACGCGGTCGGCTTCGAGGGCAGCAACCCGGATTACAAGACCGCATCGGAATGGTTCCAAAAGGCCGCCGATCACGGGGTCGCCGACAGTCAATACAATCTCGGAATCCTGTATGCGCGGGGGGTCGGGGTCGAGCAGAATCTTCCGGAATCCTACAAGTGGTTCGCACTCGCCGCCCAGCAGGGCGACAAGGATGCCGCCAAGAAGCGCGACGACGTCGCGGCGCGGCTCGACGCGCAGGCCTTGGTCGCGGCGCGACTTGCGGTGCAGACCTGGACCGCCGATCCCGAACCCGACAAGGCGATCAAGGTCGAGCCGCCGGGCGGCGACAGCGAGCGCGCGCTCCCGATCGCCCCATCCGCGAAATCGAAGCCGGCACGCCGGACCGGGGCTGCGGGATCCTCCGCCTGAGCGGCGCGGCCGCCCGGCGCCGGGCGGAAAGCTCGTTACGGGGGATTTGCTTGCAAGCATCAAGCTGCTAGGGCTGCGGATCGACACGATCGGTCTCACATCCATCGGCCATTGCCGGTCAGCAGGGGCGGCAACGGCTGGCCAACAACTCGAGTACCGAATTCGCGGATTGCGAGCCGTCCGCCGGACCCCTCACGACCCCGCGAAGCCGGTACGCTTCCGGCGGACGAGCGCGTGCAGATCTACCTTCCGATCGCCGATTTGCCGGTCAACGTGTTCCTCATCTTCGCGATGGGAATCGCGGTCGGCTTCATCTCCGGCATGTTCGGCATCGGCGGCGGTTTCCTGATGACCCCGCTGCTGATCTTCGTCGGGATCTCGCCGGCGGTAGCGGTCGCCAGCGTTGCCAGCCATATTGCCGCCTCGTCCTTCTCCGGAGTGATCGCCTATTGGCGCCGGCGCGCGCTCGATTTCGCGCTGGCCTCGATGCTGCTGATCGGAGGCATCCTGGGCACCATGACGGGGGTGTGGCTGTTCTCGATCCTGCGCACGGTCGGGCAGCTCGATCTCACCATCGGGCTGTCCTACCTCACGCTGCTCGGCGCGGTCGGCTCGATGATGATCGTCGAAGGCCTGCGCGCGATCGCCCGGGCGAGGAGCGGCAAGCCGGCGGACATCCGCCGGCCCGGAAGCCACACCTGGATTCACGGCCTGCCGATCAAGGTGCGATTCAAGCAATCGAAGATCTACGTATCGGTCATCCCGCTGTGGGTGATCGGCTTCGGCATCGGCTTCATCGGCGCCATCATGGGCATCGGCGGCGGCTTTCTGCTGGTGCCGGCGCTGATCTATCTGATGCGGGTGCCGACCGGGGTCGTGATCGGCACATCCATGATCCTCACCCTCGTCACCATGACGGGGGCGACGGTGATGCATGCCAGCACCAATCATCTGGTCGACGCCGTGCTCGCCCTGACCTTGATGGTGGGCGGAGTGATCGGCGCGCAATTCGGCGCCCGGGCCGGACAGAAGATCCGCGGCGAGCAGCTTCGGCTCCTGCTCGGCATTCTCGTGCTGCTGGTCGGCTTGCGGTTCGCGTCCGATCTCGTGCTGCAGCCCAGCGAGTTGTTCTCGCTGCGTCCGCTGGAGAGCCGGCAATGATGCGTCTCACCAGGTTGGCGGCGGCGGTGGCCGCGTTCGCGGCGGCGGCGCCGGCGCATGCGGAGCGTCTGGTGGTCTCGCTCTCCGCCCACCGCGTGCTGATCAATTCGAGCTTTACCGGAGCCGAGCCGGTGCTGTTCGGCGCGGTCGAGCGCGATGCCGCGTCGGCGACGCGGCGCGGCGGCTACGACGCCGTCGTTACGGTCACCGGGCCGCGCCAGGACGTCGTCACCCGGCAGAAGGAACGGGTGGTCGGCATCTGGGTGAATGCGCAATCACGGACGTTCTTGGACGTTCCGAGCTATCTGGTGGTGCTGACGAACCGGCCGTTGGCGGCCATCGCCAGCCCCGACGCGCTGCAGCGACTGCAGATCGGGATCGCGCAGACGCCAATGGTTTCCGACGCCGCGGACGATCCGACAACGGACGCATTCCGCAGCGCGTTCCTGCGACTCAATCGGGAGCATGGGCTTTACCGCGAGGAGGCGAATGCGATCACGTTCCTCACCCCCAATCTGTTTCGCGCCGCGATCGAGCTGCCGGCCAACGCTCCGATCGGCAATTACGAAGTGGACGTGAAGCTTTTCGCCGACGGCGGCCTGCTGACGCGCCAGACTTCGGCGATCGAGATCGTGAAGGTCGGGTTCGAGCAGTTCGTGGCCAGCGCCGCCCGCGAGCATGGGTTCGCCTACGGGCTTGCCACCGCCACGCTGGCGCTGTTGGCCGGATGGGCCGGCTCGATCGTGTTCCGCCGCGACTGAGTTGGCCCCAGCTTCTTGGCCCATGCTTCCGGCTCAAAACCGCGGAAATCTGCATACGACTTTGAAAAACTTTCCTGCCGCCGCAATGGTTTAACCCTATTCATTTCAAATTACGCCTTGTGCGTGGAAATAATCTGATTTCAACTTATACACGTTGTAATTCCTTCTCCCGCCCTCCCAATCTTGCTGGGCCGCCGGGATTAGGGCGTGTGCTCATAAATCGCAGCTTGATTGGTGCGGCTTGGTCGATGTCCGCTGTGGCTCCGATAGCGACCAAATTCCGCCGCGCAGCGAAATGACGCGATGTGCCAACAGCGGTCATTCGATCACATCGTCGGCGCGCGCAAGCAGGGTCGTTGGCACGGTGAGGCCAAGCATCTGTACGGTTTTGAGATTGATAATCAGTTCAAACTGAGTGGGCTGCTCGACTGGAAGATCAGTTGGATCCGTACCCCTCAAGATGCGATCCACGTAATAGGCGGCCCGGCGGAACATCCCCGGATAGCTCGGGCCATAGGACATGAGGCCGCCGTCGCTGGCGAATTCCTTTGCACCATACAGGGCCGGAATTTTGTTCACGAGCGCGAAATTGATGATCGCCCTCTCATTGGAGAATGTCATCGGGTCTGGAAAGACGAGCAGGCCGCGGTGTCCCTGAGCAACGATTGCCGCAAACGTCTCCGCCAGACCTTCCGGCCCCTGCACAGCAAACGGTTGAATGCGTAGATCCAGCGACTGAGCCGCGGCCTTCAGTTCGGCCATCGCGATTTCCGCCCGGGGGGATTGCGGCATTGAACAGAACGGCGACGCTGGTTATCTCCGGTGCAGTTTCCTTGAGCAGCGCCAGCCGCTTGGCAGCCAGGTCTGGCGCGATCGACGTGACCCCGGTCACATTTCCGCTTGGACGTGCGAGGCTCCGCACTAGTCCTGTCCCCACCGGATCGCCCGGATCGATGATGACCACTGGGATGGTACTGGTCGCCTCTTTGGCGGCCCGCGCCGCAGGCGCCGCTGCCGTGACGATGACATCGACCCTGCTCGTGACGAGGTCAGCCGCCAAGGCGGCAAGCCGCGATAGCTGTCCCTCGGCAAAACGCCATTCGATGATGAGGGTCTCTCCATCGACCCAGCCGAATTCCCGCAGCCCCTGCAGGAATGCCTGTATTCGGGGACTGCGCGTAACAATGGCCGGCGTGTTCGGAAGCAGCATGCCAATGTGGCGTAAATTTCTGGTTCGTTGCGCACGCGCTGCGACAGGCCACATGGTCGCGGCACTGCCTAGAACAAGGAGAAATTCCCGCCGCCTCATGTCCACCCTCCCAGACGCAGCACACTACATCATCGCACCTAATGGTACCACCGCCTTGCGATAATTCCGACAGAGCGTCTCGACTTGGTCGATGTCCGGCTCGGGTCAAACCCAGCCCTTGTGCCGCTGTCGAGACACGTCTGCTTAGCCGCCGTAAGGGGAATTCTCGAAGCGGTCTAGCGACTTCGCAGTAGTGCCAGAACGGTCGTCAACGAGGAAACGTTTCACGTGGCGGGATGAGATCACCGCCGATTGCCCGCGCAAGCGAGCACTCAACGAGAGCGATTCGTGTGGCGCGATCTGCCCCGATCTGCCGAAGGTGCGATGATGGCAAATCGCGGTGGTATGTGCCTCTTCCCCGCGGTCGGGGCCGAGTGACTGCTGATACGGCGCCATCCAAGAACGGTGACCCGCAGAATAAGCCAGGGCCTTGTTGCTGCCATTTTCGTTTCCGATAGGTCAATCGGGAGATAGAGCGCGTAAACGGAGCCCTGCATGCCGCTTACATTGTGGGATGTTAAGCGCGATCCAATAGCGAGCCGCGCTCTTGAGCAGCTTGGGGATCGATATACCGTCGCAGAGGAGAAAACCGGGCTGGTTCTCACCGGAAAGGCTGGAGACATGAAGCTCTTCTTGAATGAGCTCGACGATCTCCATCAATGGGATTTCATTCACAACCAAAAGACGGCTACGGAGAACGAGAAACTGCGCTCGTTTTCGCAGAATCTCTACGAACAACGGGAGAGCTGGAAATATCGCGCCTTGGTAGCAGAGGCGACGTTGCTCGAAGTTGCCGACGCCAGCAATAATGGTGGCCGTCCGAATATCAGCGACATGAGATATGCTGCTCTCAAGCGATATCTGGCAAAGCAGTTCCACCCTGATCACGCCCCCGGAAATGGCCTCGAGAAGATTGTGCGAAATGAAATATTTAAGGAGATTTGGGGTGAGGTAGAGCGTCTCGACAATCAAACTGTTTCGGCGGACCGATCCGCGACGGCGCGATCATCTGCGGCGATCTGATCGGCACGCTCGGCGCGCCGCGGATCGAGTGCGCCCTGACCTCATAAACGTCGCTTTTCATCGCGGCACGTCCGCTTCGCGCCTGATAGCGGAAATCCGCAGCGCCATCCGGCACTTCCGGGTCGTGCAGAGGCAGACATTGACGGGTAAGGCACGACTTCGAATGCAAGTCGCCCTTCGACAAATCGGCGTGCTTAGGGCGATGCCCTCACCCTGAATAACTGCCATTTCTCTTCAAGGCCTTTCAAGGAATGCTCACCCGCATCCTCGAGTTCAATACCCGAACCGGCGACAAGGTCCTTTACCGTTCTGGAAATGACCACCTCACCCGCTGTTGCCGTATTCATGACGCGTGCGGCGAGGTGAACAGCAATCCCGAGCACGTCTGCTTCGCTCCGCTCTACTTCGCCCGTGTGCAGCCCGGCGCGGACCTGAATGCCAAGGGGGGCCATCGCCTCCGTAACCGCCCTTGCACACTGAATAGCCCGAGCAGGGCCGTCGAAAAGGGCAAGAAACCCATCCCCAAGCGACTTCACCTCACTGCCTCGAAATCGGACGATTTCCCGGCGAACAGTCGCGTCATGTGCCTGCAGCAACTCCCGCCACATCTTGTCCCCCAGTTCCTGGGCTCGTTCGGTAGAGCCGACGATGTCGGTAAACAGGATAGTCGCCAGCACGCGCCGTGATATCGCTGTGTGTGGTGTCTCGGCGCCCGGGTTCGCAATGAACTCCAAAATCATATCTGCAATTTGTGACGCATTGTCGCCGAGCCAGTAGATATGGTCGGCGCCATCCAATTCAACGAGTTTTGCATGTGGGATGTGTTCCGCCAGGAAACGCCCAGCCTGAATGCTGACCGTGGGATCCTCCATTCGGTGCAGAATGAGGCTGGGGACGCGAATCGACGACAGGATATTGTCAATGTTGATCTCGCTATTCATCCGCATTAAGCTCTTTACTGCCGATGGGCTCCCGCCGAGTCTTTCCCACCTGCCCCACCAGCGCTGAAATTCCGCATCATCCTTTTTAGACGGGGCGAACGCTACAAAGCTCTTGCCGCTCCCCCAGGAGGTCTCAACATAGTCAAGAAAAGAATCAAGTTTCTGTCTTGTCGGAAACCAATCCGAAAATCGTGCGAAAGCACCGTAAAGCACAAGGGCCGAACAGCGCTCAGGGTGGGCGGCGGCAAACAGCGCCGCAAGCGATCCGCCCTCTGAAACGCCCATGACCGCGGCTCGTCCGACTCCGGCGGCATCCATCACCGCTCGAGTGTCGTCCATTCGCTGGTCGAGATTAGGCAACTGGCCCAGGCGGTCAGAAAGACCGGTACCCCGCTTATCAAACAGAATAACCCGCGCTCGACTTCCCATATGGTTTAGCCAGCGCGCCGCATCCGGCCAGTCCCAATAGTGTTCGATATTCGAAATAAAGCCCGGAATCATCACGAGGGCCACGGAACCGCGGCCAAAGACCTGATAGGCGATATGTACGTCGCCGCTCTTCGCGTAACGAATTTCAGGTGTCACCGAACGACCTCTCTACCCCAACCCTATGGGGTCACCTGCGTGTGATCAATGCACTATAACGGTTCGGACTGGCCGGCGGGAGGCATTCCGGTGACATGCGCCTCAAACGGCTAGGCCTATTCGGGGCCTGCCATGCGAAACCCGCCATGTCTCTTCTGGGTCGATGCTGTTGATAAACTCGGCGATGCGGGCGCTGTGCCTCCTATCTGGGTCCTTTGGCGGCAGTTTTCGTCTCATTGGCCATCCCTCCCGTAGGGGATGGCATGAACTCGACCAACTGCAACTGAGGCTCACGCCGTGGCCGCGTACATCGCGTCCGGCGGTGGTCGCCAGATATGGTTCGCAAGCGTCTTGAGGTTCTGCACGA
>DASWCW010000053.1:0-34587 GCA_036395835.1 Xanthobacteraceae bacterium | reverse complement strand
TCAATGTCGCCGTCGCCAACGCCGGGCTCGCGCTCGGGCTCGAGCCGGCGCAGAAGGCCGACCTCGACGATTGGGACGACATGGTCGCGACCAATATCAACGGGCTGCTGTACACGGTGCGCGCGGTGCTGCCGGGCATGGTGGCGCGCGACGAGGGCCACGTGGTGCTGATCGGCTCGATCGCCGGCGATTACCCCTATCCGGGCGGCAACGTCTACGGCGGCACCAAGGCATTCGTGAAGCAATTCGCGCTCAACGTGCGCGCCGATCTGCTCGGCGCCAACGTGCGCGTCACCAACATCGAGCCCGGGATGGCCGAGACCGAGTTCGCGCTGGTGCGGTTCAAGGGCGACGCCCAAAAGGCCAACGCGCCCTATCGCGGCGTGACGCCGATGTCGGCCGAAGAGGTCGCCGAGACCGTGTTCTGGTCCTGCACCTTGCCGCGCCACGTCAACATCAACCGCCTGCAGCTGATGCCGGTGCAGCAGGCCTTCGGCCCGCTGGCATTTCACCGCAGGTGAGACGGCCATTGGAGCCCGGATGGAGCGCAGCGAGATCCGGGACCCGCGATCCCCCAATTACGCTTCGCTCCATCCGGGCTACCGTCTCATTTAACCCGAGTCCGGCCTTATGGCTCCGAGCGCGGGCAGCTAGAAGCCGCGAAGCGGACGATTGAGCAGACCCGCAGGGAGGCGGCCGAGCTAGCCGAGCAAATCCGGGCGAGCAAGGAAACGATAGCTCAGTCCAAAAACCTCTTGGCGAGGCTTAAGGAGGGATAAGTTGGTTTTTCTCTACTGCTATCGGTCAGTGAAATCCTTTGGGAAAAGCTCGTTTGTTTCAGCCTTGAAAGTGAAACTTGTCAAAATCCAACCAGCGCTTGACGCTTTGAAATTGAGACGAAAATAGAAGAATCCAAGATCTTTGACATACGAATAATAAATGATTTGGCGGAGTGCGTTGTTGTATTCCTTATCGATAACTTTGGAACTGAAATTGAAACTCTTTCCGTCGAATATTCTTAAGGCATTGCTCAATGGTTCAACTGCATTTGGCTGCGCCATGTGATCGGCGAGCAGTGTTGCTGCCTCGGCCAACCTCTTCGTGGATAGCTTTGTGAGGATGTCGCTGGAAAAGGCGTCCGGATCTTCAATAGGAATGAACCCCGCGGCCAGGGCGGGTACCGAAATACAAATCAGCACGGCAACAATCTTGAAAATGTTTGACATGCTATAGGCTGTGCGCCGCGAGGGATTCCGAGATGTCGCTGCCATGCTCGTCTCCTTAAGGGGGTAGGAGTGATGCTGCACGCTGTTTATTTCTCGCTATCGGGCCGACTTGGTTCAAGGCAAACAGTGCACCCCTCCATCACGACAAGGATGGTGAGACATGAACCGGATGGCCGGGCATCAGCTCGTAGGGATGCTTCCATCCGGGCAGCGCGCGGATGCGTTTTAGCCAGGCGCCGATCGGCGGATGCTCGGCGGCGATGTCGAACCCGAACTCCTCCGCCGGGTAGAACAAATAGCCGCACAGCGACAGGTCGGCGATCGTCGGCTCGGCTCCAGCCACGAATTTTCGCGTGCTCAAGTGCTTGGCGACGATGTTGAGCGCGCTCGCGATGCGGCCCTTGAGGAATTCCATCACCGACGGCTCGCCGGTCTTGGCGAACGCGAGCAGGAACCGGTAAGTCGCGAGATAGCTGGTGAATTTGTGATTGTCGAACAGGATCCAGCGCAAGATCTCCAGCCGGTCATCGTCGTCATCCGATCCGAATTTTCCGGATTGTTGCGCCAGGTGCTCCAGGATTGCGCCGGATTGGCTGAGCTTGCGCGATCCCTCGACCAGCACCGGGACCTCGCCCATCTCGTTGACGCTCTCGCGGTATTGCGCCGAGCGGGTCTCGCCGCGGAAGAAGTCGACGTGGATCGGCGTCCAGCGCGCGCCGATCAAGGCGAGCATCAGCGCGGCCTTGTAGGAATTGCCGGACTGCGCGAAGCAATAGAGCTGATATTCGGCCATGGCGAGGCGTCCCAGTGATTAGTTCGGTGCGCGGGCCGCAATCTCCTCCCTCCCCCCTTGAGGGGGAGGGATGGGGAGGGGGGTGTTTGTTTGATGCTGCAGACCTGATACCCCCCTCCCGGTTCGCTCGCAGAGCGCGCGAGCCGACCTCCCCCACAAGGGGGGTGGTAACCGGAGCGAGCCGCTAGCAATGTGCAATCGCTCTGCTTTCAGGAAGAGGCGGGCTCACCTCATCGTCGGGATGACGAACTCGGCGCCTTCCTTGAGACCCGAGGGCCAGCGCGACGTCACGGTCTTGGTCTGGGTGTAGAAGCGGATCGCATCCGGTCCGTGCTGATTGAGGTCGCCGAAGCCCGATCGTTTCCAGCCGCCGAAGGTGTAATAGCCGAGCGGCACCGGGATCGGCACGTTGATGCCGACCATGCCGACTTGGACGCGCGAGGTGAAATCCCGCGCCGCATCGCCGTCGCGGGTGAAGATCGCGACGCCGTTCCCGTACTCGTGCTCGGAGGGCAGCCGCAGCGCCTCCTCGTAGTCCTTGGCGCGCACCACCGAGAGCACCGGGCCGAAGATCTCCTCCTTGTAGATGCGCATGTCCGGCTTGACGTCGTCGAACAGGCAGCCGCCCATGAAATTCCCGTTCTCGTAGCCCTGCAGCTTGAAATTGCGCCCGTCGACCACGAGCTTGGCGCCTTCCTTGATGCCGGTGTCGACGTATTTCTTGACCTTGTCGAGATGCGCCCGCGTCACCAGCGGACCGAAATCAGCCTGCGGGTCGGTCGAGATGCCGACCTTGAGGCTCTCGACCCGCGGGATGAGCTTTTGCACCAGCGCGTCGGCGGTTTTCTTGCCGACCGGCACCGCGACCGAGACCGCCATGCAGCGCTCGCCCGCCGATCCATAGCCGGCGCCGATCAGGGCATCGACCGCCTGCTCCATGTCGGCGTCGGGCATCACGATCATGTGGTTCTTGGCGCCGCCGAAGCATTGCACGCGCTTCCCGTTGGCGCAGCCGGTCGTGTAGATGTATTCGGCGATCGTCGAGGAGCCGACGAAGCCGATCGCCCGCACGCGGGGATCGGTCAGCAGCGTGTCGACCGCTTCCTTGTCGCCGTTGATCACGTTGAACACGCCCGCCGGCAGCCCGGCTTCGAGCAGGAGCTCGGCGAGCCGCATCGGCACCGAGGGGTCCCGCTCCGAGGGTTTGAGCACGTAGGTATTGCCGCAGGCGAGCGCCGGGCCGAATTTCCACATCGGGATCATGGCCGGGAAATTGAACGGCGTGATGCCGGCGACGACTCCGAGCGGCTGGCGCAGCGAGAACAGATCGATGCCCGGGCCGGCGCCCTCGGTGAACTCGCCCTTGAGCAGGTGCGGAATGCCGCAGGCGAACTCGATGACCTCGAGGCCGCGCTGGATGTCGCCCTTGGAATCCGGGACGGTCTTGCCGTGCTCGGACGAGAGCAGCTTGGCGAGATCCTCGAATTCCTTCTGCACGAGATCGATGAACTTCATCAGCACGCGGGCGCGGCGCTGCGGATTGGTCGCCGCCCAGCCCGGATAGGCCGCTTGCGCGACCGCGATGGCATGCTCGACTTCCGCATGCTTGGCGAAGGCGACCTTGGCCTGCACCTCGCCGGTATTCGGGTTGAACACGTCCCCGTGGCGCCCCGATGTGCCCTTCACGGATTTGCCGCCGATGAAATGCCCGATCTCGCGCATTTTTTCCTCCACTTGCCGCCGCCGTTTTGTCTCGCAATCCCGTCTGATAGCCCAGCACGCTCGGCTCGGAAAGGCGTTGCGAAGTCGCAAAAGAAATCCGCTGCCCCCAGGCCGGCGGGCATAGCTCCCGCGCTATTGGCCGCGGCGGGGGCGGGGACCCGGCAGCAACGTTTCCGGCGATACGGTCCTCAGCACGAAGCGGCACCGGGGGGGCTTCGGATTCAGCATGGCTGATCCGCGTCTTTGACAGGCTTTCGCAGAACGGGGCCCCGGTGTTATAAGCCGCGACCCCTGCGCATAGTGCAGCGCAGCATAGCCGGCAAATTTCGGCAAAATTCCTGGCAGAACACATGGCCCACCCCGTAGCCGCTCCCAAGGGAGGCGAGGCGGCCCATGGGAACGGCGAATCGCATCCCCCGGCCGGCTTCTGGGCGCTGACGCTTGGCAGCCTCGGCGTCGTCTACGGCGACATCGGCACGAGTCCGCTCTATGCCCTGCGCGAGGCGGTGGTCGCCGCCGCGGGGCCGGGCGGAACTGCAACCGAGCCGGCCGTTCTCGGTGTGCTGTCGCTGATCATTTGGGCGCTGCTGCTCGTCGTCACCGCCAAATACGTGCTCATCCTCCTGCGGCTCGACAACAACGGGGAAGGCGGCACGCTGGCGCTCATGGCGCTGGCGCAGCGCGCGATGGGCCGTTCCGGCGCGGCGGTGGTCCTGCTCGGCGTCAGCAGCGCGGCGCTGTTTTACGGGGACGCCATCATCACCCCGGCAATCTCGGTTCTCTCCGCGATCGAAGGCCTGAAGATCGTAGCGCCCGGATTCGATCCCTATGTCGTGCCGCTGACGATGGCCATCCTGGTCGGCCTGTTCGTGGTGCAGTCTCGCGGCACCGCCAGGGTCGCGGCGTTCTTCGGGCCAATCATGGCCGTCTGGTTCGTGGTGATCGCCCTCGGCGGTCTGGTGCATCTCGCCGCGAACCCCGGCGTATTGCGCGCGCTCAATCCGCTCCACGGGCTGAGTTTCTTGGCCAGCCACGGCATCATCGGTCTCTTCACGCTGGGCGCCGTGTTCCTGGCCGTCACGGGAGCGGAGGCGCTCTATGCCGATCTTGGTCATTTCGGCCGCAAACCGATCCAGATGGCCTGGACCGGATTCGTCCTGCCCGCGCTCGCGATCAACTACCTCGGTCAGGGAGCGCTCGTGCTCGCGGACGAAAAAGCCCTCCAGAATCCATTCTTCCTGCTCTATCCGGACTGGGCGCAGTTGCCGATGGTCCTGATCGCGACCGCCGCCACCGTGATTGCCAGCCAAGCGGTGATCACCGGTGCCTATTCTCTGTCTCGGCAGGCGATCGGGCTTGGTTTGTTGCCGCGGCTCGAAGTTCGTCACACTTCCGAAGCACTTGCCGGCCAGATCTTCATGCCGCGCGTCAACGCCCTGCTATTGATCGCGGTGCTGCTGCTGGTCGTCATGTTCCGTTCCTCGAGCGCGCTGGCCTCCGCGTATGGAATCGCGGTGACCGGCACCATGCTGGTGGACGCGACGATGGGCTTCGTCGTGATTTGGAAGCATTGGAATTGGTCGCCGCTGGCCGCGGCCGGATTGATGGTGCCGTTCCAAGCAATAAACCTGACGTTCTTTGCCGCCAATCTGCTGAAGCTTTTCGAGGGTGGATGGGCCCCCTTGGCGTTTGCCAGCCTGATCATGACCATCATGTACACGTGGCGGCGCGGTACCAGGCTGTTGTTCGAGAAGACGCGCCGCCAGGAGATGCCGCTGGACGATCTCGTCGCCATGCTGGAGCGAAAGCCGCCGCAGACGGTGCCCGGGACCGCCGTGTTCCTCACCAGCGATCCCCGGAGCGCGCCGACCGCGCTGCTCCACAGTCTCAAGCACTACAAGGTGCTGCACGAAAAGAACGTCATCTTGACGGTGGAGACCGCAAACTCGCCGCGAGTGCCGGTCGCGGAGCGCGTTCGCATCGAGCCGGTCGGAAAGACGTTCTCGCGGGTGCGGCTGCGGTTCGGCTTCATGGAGACGCCGAACGTGCCGAAAGCGTTGGCGATCGCGCGCAAGCTCGGCTGGCAGTTCGACATCATGTCGACGTCGTTCTTTGTGTCCCGCCGGTCGCTGCGGCCGGCGGCGCAATCCGGCATGCCGCGTTGGCAGGACCGGCTCTTCATCCACCTTGCCCAAGCCGCAAACGACGCGACCGATTATTTCAAGATCCCGACCGGACGCGTGGTCGAGGTTGGGACCCAGGTCACGGTATAGTTCGGTATGATTTGCGGTGTAGTGCAACGAGTCACCGACCGCATGCGGTCTTGATTCCCGGGAAGGATGCGACACATCATCTCCGAACGCCCGACGCGATCCCGGGCGAGAAGGCGGTGCGCCGCGGCCGGTCGCTGACCGCAGCGCGAGGAGAAACGCGATGTTCGAAAGGGGCAAGGCCGTGCGCAATCTCACGGCCGACGAAGTGGCGCGCGGGATGCGGCACGATCGGATCCTGCTGGTCGATGTCCGCGAGCCCAACGAGACGGCGCTCGAGGCATTTCCCGGGGCGGTGGTCGTGCCTTTATCCTCGTTCGATCCCTCGCGCATTCCCGATCCGGAAGGCAAAGAGGTGGTGTTCGTCTGCAGGTCCGGCAAAAGGTCGGTGACGGCCTCGCAGGCGGCGCAGGCCGCGGGGCTGCCGTATGATGCGCACCTCGCGGGCGGCATTCTCGCCTGGAAGGCCGCCGGCCACCCCACCGTGAGCTGAAGCACACATGCCTCGGCTGCTCTTGATCCTGGCGTTGATCGTCGCGGCCGGGAGCGGCCGCAGCGGCGCACTGGCGGCGACGACCGGCGACCGGGTGGTGAATTTCTACAATTGGTCGGATTACATCGATCCCGCCGCGATCGAAGCCTTCACCCGCGAGACGGGGATTGCGGTCAAATACGACATTTTTGATTCCAACGACATTCTCGAGACCAAGCTGCTCGCCGGGAATTCGGGGTACGATCTCGTGGTGCCGACGGCTTATTTTCTCGAGCGCCAGATCAAGGCCGGCATCTTCCAGAAGCTCGACAAGTCGCAGCTCCCCAATGTGGCGAACGTCTGGGACGAGATCGCGCGGCGGCTCGCCGCGTACGATCCGGGCAATCTCTATGCGGTCAACTACATGTGGGGAACGACCGGAATCGGCTACAACGTCGGCAGCGCCAAAGCGATTCTGGGGACGCAAGCGGCGATCGACAGCTGGGATCTGGTGTTCAAGCCGGAACAGATCGCGAAGTTCAAGGGCTGTGGCGTTCACATGCTGGATTCCTCGGACGACGTGCTATCGGCGGCGCTGAACTATCTCGGGCTCGATGCGAATACCAGCGACCAGGCGCAGCTGGAAAAGGCCGCCGATATCCTGATGAAGGTGCGGCCGTTCGTGCGCAAGTTCCATTCCTCGGAATATCTCAACGCGCTCGCGTCCGGCGAAATCTGCCTCGCGCTCGGCTTCTCCGGCGACATCAAGCAGGCGCAGAAACGCGCGGGCGAGGCCAGGAACGGCGTCGACATCGGTTACGTGATTCCGAAGGAGGGAGCGCAATTGTGGTTCGACAATCTGGCGATTCCGCGCGACGCCAGGCACCCGCGCGAGGCCCACGCACTGATCGATTTTCTATTGCGGCCGGAAATCGCCGCGAAGAACACCAATTTCATCGCCTATGCCAACGGCGTTGCGGCGAGCCGTCCGTTCATCGACCAGGCGATCCTGCAGGATCGCGGCATCTATCCCGATGCCGCAACCATGCAGCACCTCTACACCATCACCGCGCACGATCAGAAGACGCAGCGCCTGATCAACCGGCTGTGGACCCGCATCAAGACCGGGATGTGACGGTGCGTTCCCATCACCGCCATCGCCGGTGCAGCCACAGCCACTGATCGGGGTGTTCCCGCACCCAGCCCTCGACCACCGAGGTGATCGTTTGCATGGTGGCATCGACGTCGACCCGGCCCTTGGCGTCGCGCGGCGGCTCGACCGCTTCCGTGATCTCTGCGCGAAAACGTCCGCCTGCAAGGCGGATGGCCCGAATGCCGTGAATCGGGCAATCGAAATGCCGGGCGAGGCGCGCGATCAGCGGATTGGCTTTGCAACGCCGGCCGAAGAACATCACGTCCACGCCCTCGCTGAAATGCTGGTCGACCAGCATGCCGACGTGCACGCCCTGTTCGAGCGCGCGCGCGGCTTTGATCGGAGCGGCGCGATCGCTGGGGATCAGCTCGCCCATGCTGACGGCGCGCAACGGGATAATCGCTTCCGCGACCGCGCCGAGGTTCGGCCGCCGATAGACCACCGCGGCGGGCATGTCGTAGGCGCCGGCTGAAAGCGGCGGAAGCTCCCAATTGCCGAGATGCGCGGCAAATACCAGCGCCGGCTTGCCGTCGTCGCGCAGCTGCAGGAATAGCTCCATCGACCTCGGGGTAAACTCGATGCGGCCGGCATTGGGCCGCTCGAAGTCGTACTCCCACAGGCGGTCTAGATGGGCGAACTCCGCGGCGACCCGTCCGAGATTATCCCATACGCCCGCCAGGATTTTTTCGATCTCGGCGGCGGATTTCTCCGGAAACGCCGCCATCAGGTTGGCGCGGCCGGTGCGATGCTCGGGTAACCAGGGCCCGATTGTGCGCATGAAGGGGCCGGCAAAGTTCGTCATCCGGTCCGGATTGGTCCGGCGCACCAGGTTGAACAGCGCCACGGCGGCAAAGCCGACCAGCGCATCGACGCCGCGCTTGAAACCTCGGGCATAAGTTTGCCATCGACGGCGGAATGCCCTCCTCATCGGCTGCGCACTCAGAAATGCACCACGATCTTGCCGAATACCTGCCGGCTTGCGAGCCGCTCGAGGCCCGCCGCGACATCGGCAAGCTCGACTTCGGTATCGATCACCGGCGTCAGCCCGCCCGCCATTTTGGCGAGGCTGCCGCGGATGTTGCCCATGGTGGCGCCGAACGAGCCGATGATCCGGTATTGCTGTTGGAACAGCTGCATCAGGTTGAGCGTCGCGCTCGGACCGGAGGTCGCCCCGCAGGTCACCAGACGTCCGCCGCGCTTGAGCGCCAGGAGCGAACCATTGAAGGTCTCCGCCCCGACATGTTCGAATACCACGTCGACGCCCTTCTTTCGCGTGAGCTTGCGCACCGCGTGTTCGAACCGGTCGGTCCGATAATTGATGACGTGGTCCGCGCCCAGCTCCTTTGCCTTGTTGGCCTTGGCATCATCGCCGACCGTAGTGATCACGGTGCAACCGATCGCCTTCGCCATCTTGATCGCCGCGGTGCCGATCCCCGACCCCCCGGCATGCACCAGGATGGTCTCGCCCGGCTGAAGCTTGGCATTGTCGAACAACATGTGCTCGACCGTCGAGAACGCGATCGGGGCGCAGGCGGCGTCGCGGAACGCAACCCCGTCCGGCACGGGTATTGCGAGCCGGCCGGGAAAATTGAGGAGATCGCGCGCAAAGCCGTCGACATGAAAACCGAGAATGCCACCGACATTTTCGCAAAGGTTGTCGCGCCCCTCGCGGCAGGCCCGGCATTCTCCGCAGGTGAGCGCACCGTACATGACGACGGCGTCGCCGACGCGAAGACCGGTTACGCCCGGTCCGAGCGCTGCGATCTCTCCCGCCGCTTCCGCACCGACGATGAGCGGCAGCTTGCGTTTGGCGAATGCCATGCCGCGCCAGCCCCACACGTCGATGTGGTTGAGCGCCACGGCCCGGATCCGAATCTGCACCTCGCCGGCGCCCGGCGCGGACGGCGGCGGCACCTCTTGCAGCTCGAGCTTGCGGTCGGCAACGAGGGTCAACGCTCGCATGGGTGCGAGTCACCGCAAGCTATAAAAGCACGGACTCGCTGGAGCGTCGTCCCCGCGAAAGTGGGGACCCGTGACCACGGGACCGAGCGGAATTGCGAGATGGGTGGTCATGGGTCCCGGATACCCGCTTCGCAGGTTCCGGGACGACGATCGCCGGGATCGAGCCGTCACGAGGGTTCCCGCCCCATGACGAGCGAGACGTTCTGACCGCCGAATCCGAAGGAATTGGACAGCGCATGACGGACGCTCGCCTCGCGCGCGACGTTCGGCACCACGTCGAGCGGAATGGCCGGATCCGGCACCTGATAATTGATCGTCGGCGGAATGCGCTGATGCTCGAGCGTGAGCAGGGTGAAGATCGCCTCCACAGCGCCGGCGGCCGATAGGGTGTGCCCGATCATCGATTTGTTCGACGAGATCGGCACTTGCTTGGCCCGTTCGCCGAGCACGGCGGACACGCCGATATATTCCATCTTGTCGTTTTCCGGCGTGCCGGTGCCATGCGCGTTGATGTAGTCGATGTCGTCGGGATTGAGCCCGGCATCTGCGATTGCGTTGTGAATGCTGCCGATGATCGGCTTGCCGTCCGGGCTCGAACGGGTGCGGTGGAAGGAATCCGCCATTTCGCCGCAACCTTCGATGACGCCGAGAATCCTGGCGCCGCGGGCCTTGGCGGCATCGAAGCTTTCGAGCACCAGGGCGCCGGCGCCTTCGGCCATCACGAAACCGTCGCGATTCTTGGAAAATGGCTTGGCAGCCCCCTGAGGAGGATCGTTGTGGGTCGAGAGCGCGGAGAGCAGCGAAAAACGCACGACCGTTTCCGGATTGATGGAACCGTCGGTCGCCACGCATAGCGCGGCGTCGGCCTCGCCGCGGCGAACCGCCTCGAGCCCGAGCTGAATCGAGCTCGCGCCGGAGGCGCACGCGGTCGACAATGTGATGGGGGAGCCTTGGGTACCGAACCTGGCGGCAAGATGTTCCGCCACCGAGCCGAACAGGAACCGCTCGTGATAGCCGCGAAACCCGCCGCTCGCAGCCATGCGCAGCAGCTCGTTATAATCGATCGGGTCCTTGGCTCGCGCCGCCGCCGCGGCCAATTCCTTGCGCTGCGGCCATTCCATCTCCACCGGGGCCACGGCGAGGAATAAAGGTCCGGGAAAATTCTTGGCGGTGCCGATCTTCGCTTCGCCCACCGCCTCCTCGATCACGATCTCGGCGAGGCGCTCTGCCAGCGCCGGAGCACAGAACGGCTCGGCCCGCACGAAATCGATGGTGCCGGCAACCTTGGTCTTCAGTCCGTCGGTCGAGAAGCGCGTGATTGCCCGAATGCCGGATTCGCCCGCAGTGAGCCGCCGCCAGTTGTCGGTCTTGCCGATACCGAGCGGAGTGACGACTCCCATGCCCGTCACGACCACGATGGGCTGACCCCCCTTATCCCGCGTGGGCTGCATATTCTTTGATCCTTTCGTTCAATGGGCGGCCTCGACCAGGGCCATGCCCTCTCCTCGCCAATGCCCGACCCCTGTCACGACCGCCTGGGTCAAGGCGCCCTCCATCGCGCGCTCGACCGGCGAACCGGCGCAGGGCGGGAACAATATGCCATGGCGGACCGCAAGGGCTGCAAGGGCAATGTTCATCGGGAACTGCGCTTCCATGCCGTGCCCGATCCGGCTCCCGGTCGCGCGAATCGACGCTTCGGGATGCTCGGCCAGGAAGCTCTGCTCCTCGGCGGTCGCGGGCTCGACGCCGGTTGCCCCCGACAGAATGGCATAACGGCCGGCCTCGAGCCGGGGAGCGATCGGTTGCCACATCCGGCGCAACGCATCCGCTACCGCGCCCGCATCCCGACCGGTGCGGCCGGAGAGCACGAGCGAAAGCCTTGCGATAGGCTCGGCGCCGCGTGCTTGGGCATGCTCGCGCTCTTCCAGGACCAGGAAGGCACCCAGCGAGCCCAGCGCAAATCCCGGACTGGCGCGGCGTGACCAGACCGGTCGATACGGCTCCTTGAGGGCGACGCTGCCGAATTCGTAGAGCAGCAGCAGATCCTTGCGCTCGGCATTGTGCGCGCCGCCCACCAGCGCGAGCTTGCTTTGGCCGGCGGCGATACGCGAGACCGCGACCCGCACCGCGTCCACTCCCGCAGCCTCCTCGCCCATGAAGGTCCGGGAGGAGCCAGTGACCCCGTGCACGATGGAAATGTTACCGGCGAGCAAGTTCGAAAGCTGCGCGAGGAACAGGGTAGGGCGCAGATCGCTCATCAAACGTTCGTTGATGAAGGCGTCGGGATCGGCGGCGTTGCGGAGCCCGGCCATGATGGCGACGTCCACCTCGACATCGCGTTCGCCGCCGCCGCCGGCGACGATCATGTCGGTATGCGCAAGCAGCGCGGCGTTGCCTTTGACCTTGCCGCTATCCAGCGCCAAGCCCGCCGCATAGGTCCCGATCCGCTGCCACGGTTCCATCTGGCGCTGATCGCCTTTCTTCGGAATTTGCTTGTCGAACTCGATCGCCGCCAGTGGATGGATGACGTATGGCGCGAACCGCGCCGTGTCGGCGCTCGGCTGCGGATGCAGCAACCCCTGCCAATGCGCATCCGGGCCTTCGCCGAGACAGGAGACGATGCCGATCCCGGTGATCCAGGCCTCAGCCGGCATCGCTGAGCGCCTCTAGCGGGAACTCGATACGCGCGGCCGCCGCTTCCAGTTCGGCCCGGACGTCGCGATTGGGGAACGGCAGAACGCGGAACGTGAGCTCCGCGTCGCACACCGCCTTGGCGTCCGCTTTGACTTGGCAGCTCGTCACCGCGAACCCGGAACCCTCGTGGATGATGCGGCCTTCGACCGACAGCCGCTCGCCGGGCGTCACGAAGCGTCTGAGCTTCGCGCTCCGCACCCCGGCCAGGAACGGCATGCGATCGAACCGATTGCGCGCCAGGATGATCCACCCTGCCGTTTGCGCCATGGTCTCGATGAGCAGCACTCCCGGCACGAGCGGATAACCGGGAAAATGGCCTTCGAATACCGTGCTCGCCATCGGGACTACGGATTCGACGCGGATAATGCCGTCGTCGCACGACATTTCGACGACGCGGTCGACCATCTGGAAATATTCAAGCCGCATTGGGCGCTCACGCGCTCTTGGCGGCAATGAGGTCGTCGATGCGGGCGCAGAGGTTCTTGAGCACGAAATACTGCTCGGTCGACGCCTTGCCGTCGCTGACTTCCTGCGTCCATTGCTCGAGCGGCAGCTTGATGCCGAATGCCTTGTCGACGGCGAACGCGATGTCGAGAAAATCCAGGCTGTCGATTTCGAGATCGTCGATAGCGTGGCTTTCCGGCTTGATCTTTTCTCGCGGAATGTCGCAAGTTTCGGCAATGATATCCGCAACCGTATTGAACGTATCGGACATTTGCGATGCTCTTGGTGCTCAGCGGCTTGGAATAACCCCCCGGGCCCGAGCGGCGCGAAGCATGGCTCCTTGCCCCCGAACCGACGTGTGCCCCTATAGCGAAGGACGCCGCTGAGTTCAACGACGCCGGCTTTGCGCGCTGCATTTTCCGGGGCGTTGCGGAGACGGGCGCCAACCTTGACGGAATTCCGCATTTCGCCGAGCGTGCGTCGGCAAGGTCCGCGTACGAGCGGTCGCCGCCCGGCCCCGGGCGGAAGCGGCTCCCCCGCGTCCTAACGGCCTAGCTCATCACGTACGAGGCGATCCGCCTCGAGCTCGGCGGGTCCCTTGTTGCGCCAGCCCTCTCGGGTGACCCAGTCGACGGCCCCGGGGAAGAGCCGCTTGAGCCACCACAGCAGGCGTGCGGCAGGGGTCACGACGACGATTCCGCGGTTCCTGCGCATGGCCGCGATGGTCTTGGCGGCCACTTTCTCCGGCGTGGTGAAGATCCATGCGGGAGGCGGAGTAGGGGGCTTGCCGGAGCGGCTCTTCGCTTCCGGCTCGCTGCCGACCACGCGTTCCACCATCGGGGTGGAGACGAAGCCGGGACAAATGGCGGTGATGCCGAAGCTGCGTCCGCCGTACTCGGTTCGGAGCGCCTCGGTAAAGCCGATGAGGCCATATTTGCTGGTCTGGTAGGCGGCCACGTTGCGCGAGCCCACCAAGCCGAAAATGCTGCACACGTTGACCAGATGCGCATCCTGCGAGCGCACAAGCGTGGGCAATAGTTCGCGAGCCAGCTGAATGGGGGCGGCCAGATTGACCGACATCACTCGGTTCCATTGCTCGTCGGTCATGCGGTGGGCCGGGCCGTAAAAGAGGACTGCCGCGTTGTTGACGAGTATATTGAGCCGGCCCCAGCGCGAGAGCAGCGCGCGGACTGCGGCACTGATCTGAGCCGGCTCGGCGAGGTCGCACATTGCGGTAACGACTTCGACGCCGCGGCTCGCGACCTCGCGGGCCGTGAGCGCGAGGCCGGCTTCGTCGATATCGACCAGGTAGAGGTCGGCACCCTCGTCGGCGAGCGCAATGGCGATCGCGCGTCCGATACCGGACGCGGCGCCGGTGACGAGAGCCTTCTTGCCGCGGATGATCTTCATCAAGCTTGCAACGCTCGGGGCTGCCGACCGCCTGCCGATAACGAACTTGACTTTCGCTGTAAAGAAATCCGTTTCTGCGGCCCGGCGGCGCAACCAACCGCCGCGGGCCGGAGGCCGATCCTGCGCTTGTCACCGCATGACCGCCGGCCTAGCTTCGCGCACGGGCAGCATTGTGGGGGAGCAAACGTGATGCATTGTGGTGAACGCGCGGGGCATGCCCGACGTTGGGAACAAACTGTTCAGCCATGAACTCGGCCGCCGTTCGATCCGATGATCGGCTGCAGCCACGCGTTTGCGTGATCGGCGCGGGGCCGTGCGGCCTCACGGCGCTCAAAAATTTGCTGGCGGCCGGGCTCAGCGGCGTCGTCTGTTATGACGAGAGCGACGCAATCGGCGGTAATTGGGTGTTTCGCGAAGAAGGGGATCGGACCAGCGTGTATTTTTCCACGCACATCATCTCCTCGAAGCGCTTGTCCGAGTTCGAGGACTATCCGATGCCGGCGGATTACCCGGACTTTCCCTCCCACCGGCAGCTGCGTGCATATTTCGACAGCTATGCCGCCCATTTCGGCCTCGAGCCGTTCATCCGCCTGCGGACGCGCGTCGAGCGCGCGCAACGTCGAACCGACGGCCGCTGGTCGGTGTCGCTGTCGGGAGGCGGGGAGGAAATCTTCGATCATCTGATCGTCTGCTCCGGCCATCACCGCGAACCCTATATTCCGCAGCATGCCGGGGAATTCGCTGGTGAGGTCTTGCATTCGCGCGACTTCAAGCGCGCTGAAAGGTTTCGCGACCGCCGGGTTCTGGTGATCGGCGGCGGCAATTCGGCCTGCGATATCGCGGTCGACATCTCACGCGTGGCGTTGCGAACCTGCATCAGCTTGCGCCGCGGCTATTACATCGTTCCCAAAATTCTGTTCGGGCGGCCGATCGACATGCTCTATGCGAAAGCGCGAAGGTTGCCGAGAGCGGTCGTGCAGCCGCTGCTCGCCGCGTTGCTGAGGCTGGGGATCGGACCCTGGGAGAAATATGGGCTCGCACCCCCGCAATGCGGGCCGCTCGAGATGCACCCCACGCTCAACTCCGACATCCTCAATGCGCTGCGCCACGGCAGAGTCCTGGCGCGCCCGGGGGTCGAACGGTTCGAGGGCAGCATGGTGCATTTTCGCGACCACACCGCGGAGATGTTCGATGCGGTCCTATGGGCCACGGGCTTCCGCATCTCGTTTCCGTTCCTCGACGCCTCGATCATCGACTGGGACACCAGCCGGTCTCCGCCGCTCTATCTCAAGATGATGCATCTGCGGTTCGAGAATTTGTTCTTCATCGGGCTATTTCAGCCGATCGGATGCATCTGGCGGCTCGCCGATCACCAGGCGCGTATCGCCGCCCTGCAAATCGCCGGGCACCTGCCGCGTCCCGCCGACATTGCCGCCCGGATCAGCAGCGAAACCCCGCATTGGCACTTCGAGAAAACGCCTCGCCACGCGCTCGAGGTAGATTACCACGATTTCCGCCGCGACCTGATGGGAGCGCTGAGCCGCGCCCATTGAGCGGGCCCCCCGAGGCGTGGCATTCCTGCAACAGCCTCGATGCATGCTGCCCGTTTGCTGTGTTTTTGCTGGCAACGCCGGGTCGGCTGGGGAAATAACTGCGGACGGTCCCGCGAAATTCTTCGAAGGTTCCATTGCATAACCAAAGACTTGAACGAACCGCCGTCCAAGTCCCGTTCACTCCATCGGGCTTCCCGCCTGAAGCGGCGCCGCTCGCCGCGCGCAGATTTCTTGGCCTGATTTATCGGGCGGGCGCGACAAATAGGTCAGTATACGTGCCCAACTGACGCCGCATTCCTCCTCCAATTGGCCCTCTATCGCCAGCAAAACGCGCGATTGGGGACGGCAAAAAGAGCGATTTACGACCGGAAAAAGCTCATTTTCCAAGTAATTCCTCTGCTCGTCCACCGTAAACCCAAGCCAACAAAAGGGAACGAGAATGACGAAGACTAGCTTCATCAACTTGGCTGCGGCCGCTCTTCTTTCAGTCGGCTTGACTGGAGCCGCACATGCTGCACATGCGGGAGAAAATCAGGTCGGACTCGCCTCGATCTACTCGGGAGGACGGACCGCCAACGGAGAGACAGCCGCTCCCTCGCGCATGACGGCCGCGCATCGATCGCTCCCGTTCGGAACGATGGTGCGCGTGACGAATCGCAACACCGGGCACTCCGTCGTGGTCCGGATCAACGACCGCGGACCCTTCGTGCATGGCCGGGTGATCGATGTGACCCCCGCTGCCGCCCATCAGCTGGGATTTTCCGGGCTGGCCCCCGTGGCCCTTTCAGTCATGAAATAGCGAAATAGCGGCCGGTTCGCCGAATTGGCGATCCGCGAGAGCATTTCGGATCAGCGCGGGGCGGTTCGCCGCCCCCGCTCGTTTATGGGACGGCCGGCCGGCGGGGTGCGGATTTCGGGCGGCGAAATGCGAAGCTCGGCCGCGCGGATTGCTTCAAGGCCCGCGCTGCAGCGATATCCCGAGGGGGACACAGCCGGCTCGTCCCGAAAGAATGCAATCCTGGACGCGTTTCATTTCGGCGATCTCGTTGACGAGCCACACGCCGGCGATAGCAAGCATGATGCAGAATGCCAATGCGAGCCCATTGACGATCATTCGATGGCGGTAGTCCTCCTCTTCGCGCGCGCGCTGATATTTTTGCAGATCCGCGACGGCACTGGTGCTGGACTCCGCTTTGGATTCGTTGCGGGACACGCGGTTCGGCGACGAGGAACGCGGCCGAAACGTCACCACGCGGCCCGATTCCGGTTGTTGCCTCTGTTCGGAGCGCATCGCGGCCTCGATCACGCGCGTGCTTGGCTCGGCTGTGCCCGCCGACCCCGGCGAGATTATCACCGCAGAGGAGAGAACGGCCACTCCGCCGTACATCCGCGGGCGCGGTTCCTGGCAAGAGCGGCGGCGCGTCGTCCGATCCACAGGCGGCCCGCCATCCGGCTGCGGTCCCGGCGCGGATATCAGTGGAGGTTGACATCCCTTGAGTGACAGCAACGCTGCGGGGCGTTAGGCTGGACAGGTTTTAGCGGCAACCAACGGGAAGGGAAGCCATGTCTGGGGAAAGTCTTCTCGTCATCCTGGTGATCGGGCTTATCGCCGGCTGGCTTGCCGGACAGATCGTGCGGGGCACCGGCTTCGGTCTCGTCGCCGATCTGTGCATCGGAATCATCGGCGCCTTCATCGGCGCGTGGCTGCTGCCGAAATTGGGCATTCATCTCGGACGGGGCCTGATCGCCGCGATCATCTCGGCCACGATCGGGGCCATCGTGCTTCTGCTGATTCTCTGGCTGATCAATCGGCGCGGCAGGTGGCGCTGGCGGTAAATCGCCCCGGCATTTGCGCCCGACGAGATATAGCACCAAGTTTTTCGCCTGCAGCTTGAACCCTGCATCTACGCGCGTTCCGCGATTCACAGGAATTCTCGCCTTTCCACAAATGGCGAAATCAAGTCATGGAGCTAAACGCTTCATGAATTGCGCCATCAGACCGCATTCACGCACCACCGGCCATGATGGCGTCACCGTCGGCCGGCAGTCGCTCACGCCAGCCGAACTGGACTTCGGCAGAATCATCTGCTGGGGTCGCCGCCTGACCCTCGGGAGGGGAACATGTTGGGACTCCGATTGCGCATCGGCGTCGTCCGGCTGCTGGCCGCGGTGGCCATCGCGCTCTTTGGATTGAGCGGGCTGTTTGCCGACGCTTCGTTGCGGCCGGCCCGCGCCCAGGAAACGATGGCCGAATTCCGCGAAACGCTCGGCGCCTACGGCCGCTGGATCGAGCATCCGCGCTGGGGCGCGGTGTGGGTCCCGGCGGGCATCCCGGTCGATTGGCGGCCCTACCGCTTGGGTCACTGGGTTTATACCGACGAATGGGGCTGGTACTGGGTCGCCGACGAGGAATGGGGTTGGATCGCCTATCACTATGGGCGTTGGGTGTTCGATCGCGATCTCGGCCTCGGCTGGATCTGGGTGCCTGGCACGGAATGGAGTCCGGCCTGGGTCACGTGGCGCCAGGGCGAGGAAGCCGTCGGCTGGGCGCCGATGCCGCCCGAAGAGATCTACGTCTCGGTGCGGGACGAACCGGAGTTTTGGCTGTTCGTGCGGGCTCCGGACATCATCGCCCCCTCGCTCGCAGTGGTCATTCTGCCGGCACCTCAGGCGATTCTCTACGTGCGGCAGACGGTCATCATCAATCAGACCGTGATCATCCGACAGAATAATACGGTGATCGTCGCCAACCCCGGCGTGCCGCCCTCGTTCGTGGCCGCCAAGATCGGGCGGCCCATTCAGACGGTCTCGGTTCAGCCGCATGTCGTCACCGGGACCGTCGGGGTCAGCGGAGCCATCGTGGGTGCCCCGCCGCGGGGCGCGCCCGTGCGCGAAGTCATCAAGCCGCAGCCGAAGCTCATCCAGCCTGCGGCCACCCTATCGCCGCCCACGCCCTTCCATCCCGGCCAGCCGCCCAAGCTCGGACCGGACGCTCCCAATGCGCTCAAACGTGCCAATCTGGCGCCCAGCGGGCCTGCTGGGCCCGGCGGTCCCGGCACGCAGGGCGCCCAACCGGGGTCGGGCAAGCCCCTGCCGGCGATCTCGTCCCGCACGCCAGGCGCGGGCCCGAGCAACCTCAAGCCGCCGAGCGGGAATCTGCAGACCGGACCCAGGTCCAACCAGCAAACCGGTCCCGCGAACGTTCCGTCTGGGTCTCCGCCCAAGTCCAAGACGGCGACCCAGACGCCGAGCGGCAGCCAGCTGCCGGCCGGCAACCAACCCTCGCCCAAGCAGCTGCATCCGCAAACCGGGCCGGCCAATGTCGGCCCGCAGGGGCCACCGTCCAAACCGCTCGCAAAACACACTCCACCGAACCAGCCGCAGCCGAACCTGCAGCGGACCCAGCCGCCGCCGCATCCGCAGCCGAATGCGATTACCCGCCAGCCGCCGCCGGTGCAGCGATCCGCCCCCACGCCACCGCCGCAAAGCGCGATCGTCCATCAGCCCCCGCCGCCGGTGCAGCGATCGGCACCACCGCCGCCGCAAAGCGCGGTCGTCCACCAGCCCCCGCCGCCGGTGCAGCGATCGGCACCGACGCCACCGCCGCAAAGCGCGGTCGTCCACCAGCCCCCGCCACCGGCGCAGCGGTCGGCATCTCCGCCGCCGCCGCAGCACCAGCAGAAGTGCCAGACCATCAACGGGCAACAGGTCTGCAGGTGAGGGGCCGAGAGCCTAGCTTGTCGTCCCGGCCGGGGCCGCACAGCGGGCACGAGCCGGGATCCATAATGTTGGCGATCCGTGGCCATAGGTCCCCGCTTTCGCGGGGACGACGATACAATTGTTTGTGGCATCAGAATTCCGCGTGCAGGCGAGCGGCAAACACCGAAACCGGGCCGCGGTCGGCATTGTACGCCGGGTCGACAAAGAACTGATAGTCGAAGGTCAATGTCATCGACTTGTCGATCTTGTAGGCGTAGTAGGCCTCCAAGAGTTTTTCTTCACGGTAGTTGAGCCTTCCGTCGCCGATGATCAGCCCGAGACCGCCGGCGGCGAGAAACGTCCGGTGCGGACCCGACAATCCGTTGATGGCCGCTCCGAGCCCCACCGTATCGTCGGATCGGCCCCACCGGCTCCCCTTGACAGAAACCCCGCCGGAAACGCTGCGATCGACGTCGGTGAACGACAAGATCTCATTCTCGCCGTCGTTCCAGTTCGCGCGGGCGAAGACGCCGATGTCCTTGGCGACCGCCTGCTCCAGATTTACGTAGAAGCCGTACTTGGGACGCTGGGCGCGGGTGCGAAGCATGGCGGTGTTGATATCGACGGCCGGATCTGCCGCGGCAAGCGCCAGAGCTTCGTTGTAGTTGCCGGTGTGCCCCCGGTTCGCAAATGCGCCGAGCCGTAGCTTTCCGTCCTGATCGAAGATCTTGTAACGCTGCTCCAGCTCAACGACGGCGCCACCGGTCTTGAAGGTGAGAACATCGCTGTTGGGCTCTTGCGGCACCTGGAACACGCCGGCACGCAACGCCCAGTTCTTGCGATTGAACTCGACCACCGCCCCGCGCGTGAAGCCCGGCAGGTCCGCGGGGAAGTCGTAAGCAGGGGATACCCACAGCGCCGAGTTCATGAAATCCGCGCGCGGGTCGTGTGCGTAAGCGTTGGTGTCGAAAATGTCGCCGACGGCGATCCGGCCGACCGTTATGGTGATGCGATCGATGTCGCGCTTGCCGGCGAGCTGATTGGGACCGTCCTCGATCGTTTCCTGCCCGCCGCCGAGGCCGAATGTCTGGCGGAAGAAATAACGCTGCGGTCGAAACTTCGGAAATGTCCCGCCTGCCTTTTGCGCCTCGCCATTGGGGAAGCCGGCCAGGCCCCGCGCATCGCCTAGACCCAATCCTTGAGTGATCTCCGGGTCGAAATAGAATTCGCCACCCTCCCAGAACCGCCATCCGATGAATGCCGTGCTGGTCCAGGTCTCGCGGCCTTGTCCGCCCCCGGGCAGGCTGTTGTGTCCCTGATAGGGCGAACGGAAGCGGGGATAGGCCTGCTCGATGAACGTCGTCTGCCCGTGGATATTCCAGTTGCTCAATTCCGGCGCCGACGTCGCCTCGGCGCCAGATCGGTCCGGCGACTGCCACGGCGGTGCGTCCCGGAATCGATAATTCAATCCGAGCTTGAAGATATGGATCTTGGGATCGACCGTCAGAATCTGCGCAATCCCGTTATTCAAGACGAGCGTCGCAGATCCGAGGTCGATGTAGTTGTACTCGACTTTCCCGGTCCATTTGCCGGACACGGGGAATTCCACGCCAGCGCCCGCGGTCCAGCCGACGTGCGGGGCGGCATGTGAGGATGTGACGTTGCCGGCATTGTCGTTGATCTCGACCTGGGTTTGGCCCCAGGCAACGCCACCCGTCACATAGGGCAGGAGGCTGCCGAATGCGTAGCCGAGGCGAGCCCGCGCGGTGCCGAAATAGTCGAACGTGGTATGGAACGGAGCCATCCCGGTCGCGGCGCGGTCGATCGGGCCGGTGAACGTCACGTCGGTCTCGACCCCGAGCACGAGGCCATCGGGCAATTGCACATTCCAGCCGAGCTGGTAGCCGCCCAGGAGGCCCGTGATCGTGGGGGGGAAGATCAGGCCCTGGTCGAGCACCGGATGGGTGCCGGCACCGAAACTGCCCAGTCCGTAGCCGAAATGGAAGCCGATATAGCCGCCGGCCCAACGATAGGCCGGTACGGCGGGCGCGGCCGCCATGGCCGGCATCGGCGCAAAGGCATCCCCGGCTTGCCCTGTGTCGATCGCCAGCAGAGTGGCCGCGACGACTGCGATGCCCAGTTTGTTCACGATCCACCAGCGACGCCTCTGGGCGGAGAGGCCGCCCCGTTCAAATCGAGGTATGCCTGATTGCGGTGCACCGACTCTGCGGGCGTCGCAGCACTTTGCATGACGGCACGGCGAAAAACTGTGGCACTTTGACATCACTCCGCGAAAATTATCGCATTCGGCCGGAGGCCGGGCGGCCTCGGAATCCGCCGCGAGCTTCGAGGTCGGTTTCCCTTGCCCGGCGCGGCATGTTCGCCGCTAGAATGGCTCGGCAACTCGGCGCTTCCCAGCAACCCTGGCGGATGGAGGCAATTCATGGCGAAGAAGACCAAGCAAAAACCACGCAAGCCGGTGGCGAAGAAGGCGCCCCACCGCAAGCCCGCGCGCCGCGTCAAATCCAAGGCGCGAGCGCCGCGGCAGAAATTCACCGTGAGTCACCACGACGAGCAGGATTTCCGCTCCGGCCTACGCCGCTACGCCAAGTATCGCGATCTCGGCATCAGCAACGCTACCGGCGGCATGGTGCAGGCGCACGTGATCCGGTTCGTGCCGCCGAGCCGGCCCGAGGAGGTCGCCAAGCGGCATTACCATGATGTCGACTTCCAGATGGTCTATGTGCTGAAGGGCTGGATGCGATCGGAATTCGAGGGCCAAGGCGAGATCGTGTTGCGAACCGGCGCCTGCTGGATTCAGCCGCCCGGCATCAAGCACACGGTGCTGGAATATTCCGATGATTGCGAAGTGCTGGAGATCATCATGCCGGCCGAGTTCGAGACGGTGATGCTGGAATAGATTTGGCGGAGGCGAAGTTGGAATATCGCAAGCTCGGGCGGAGCGGACTGAAGGTATCGCCGCTCTGCCTCGGCACCATGATGTTCGGTGGACCGACCGACGAGCCCACGTCGATGCGCATCATCGCCCGGGCCCGCGATGCCGGCGTGAATTTCATCGACACTGCGGATGCCTACAACCAAGGCCGCTCCGAGGAGATCGCGGGACGCGGCGTGGCTGCCGAGCGGGACAAGTGGGTGTTGGCGACCAAGCTTGCCAATGCGATGGGCGAGGGGCCCAACGAGCGCGGTCTGTCGCGCAAATGGGTGATGCAGGCAGCCGATGCGAGCCTGAAGCGGCTCGGCACCGATTACCTGGACATCTACTATCTGCACAAGGAGGACCACGACGCACCGCTCGAGGAGACGGTGCGCGCCATGGGCGATCTCGTTCGCCTCGGCAAGATCCGCTATTTCGGCGTTTCGAATTATCGGGCCTGGCGTGTGGCCGAGATCTGCAGCCTCTGCGATCGCTCCGGCATCGATCGCCCGATCGTCAGCCAGCCTTATTACAACGCCATGAACCGCATGCCCGAAACCGAGCATCTGCCGGCCTGCGCCTATTACGGCCTGGGCGTGATCGCCTATAGCCCATTGGCGCGCGGCGTGCTCACCGGAAAATACGGGCCCGATGCGCCGCCGCTCGCCGACACCCGCGCCGCCCGCCGCGACACGCGGATGATGCAGACCGAGTGGCGGCCCGAATCGCTGCGACTGGCCCAGGAAATCAAGCAGCATGCGCAAACACGCGGTATCACCGCGGGGCAATTCGCGGTGGCCTGGGTGCTCAACAATCGGCTGGTTACCGGGACCATTGCCGGTCCGCGCACGCAACAGCAGTGGGACGAGTACCTTGCCGCGCTCGAATATCGCTTCACCGGTGAGGACGAAGCGCTGGTGGATCGTCTGGTTGCGCCCGGACATCCCTCGACACCCGGCTATAACGATCCCGCGTATCCGATCGAGGGGCGGATTTCCCGGATCTAGCCGCCACATTCGGCGATGATGAACGTTCCGCGATGATGGTATGCATTGAAGGCGGACAGACCCGGCAATAAGCGTTTGTTTACGGGAACGACGTGTGCACCAAGTTATGCGGCATTTTACTGATTGAAGCACGCAGTGCGCCCGTGAAACGCATTATCTAGCAGCGATTACCAAACGTTCACAGTTTTGCGATTGTTGTCGCGCGCGCTTGATTGTCAGACTTTGGCCATAAAGCGCAGTACAACGCGATGAGCAAACAATTGGAGATCGACAAATGGCGGCAAAGAGACGAGTGGCCCGGCGAGAGTGGTCGTCGCGCGACGTGCGCGAGCTCAAGACGTTGGCGCGGCAACGCACGCCGGCGAGAATCATCGGCCGCAGGCTCAAGCGCTCGGAAGGCGCGGTGCGGCAAAAGGCGTTTGCGATGGGGCTATCGCTGCGCGCGCGGCGACCTGCTCGCGGAAAGTGACCAGTTGCAGCGGAAGCCCGGCTCTTCGGCCGGGCTTCTGCGCAAAACCGCTGCGCGATCGGGCGACACTTCGCCGCACCAGACGCGGCTCATGAATCGATTGCCATCTCGGCGGCAGCCGTTTCTTCCGCGATGCGGCGGCGCGCCATCATGTGGGCGCGCGCGTCGTTGACGGCGTCGACTGCAATCAGCCGACCTGATTTCCTGTATTCGACCGAGAAACGCGGCGTCGCGACATCGCCGATCAGCTGTTCGGAATCGTGATCGTCGGCGAGGCCGGCGATCTGCAGCTTCAAATCATATTGATCCGACCAGAACCACGGTACCGGATCATACCTCTGGGGCCGTCCGAGGATCGAAGCCGCCGCGACTTTCGCCTGGTCGATGGCGTTCTGCACGCTTTCGAGACGAAGCCGCCGTCCGTAACGCCGGCTCGGGAATCGCGTGCAGTCGCCGACGGCGTAGATGTCGGGACTGTCGGTCCGGGTCGCCTCGTCGACGAGAATGCCGTCCCGGCAACCGATCCCGGCGGCAGCGGCGAGCTCGTCATTGGCGCGCGCCCCCGCCGCGATGAGAACGATATCGGCCGGCAGATCCTGCTGCTGCGAGGTTCGCACCGAGCGAACGCGGTCGTCTCCGGCAATCGCCGCGGCGCGAACGTTCAGCCGGATGTCGACGCCTCTTTCACGGTGGAACCCGTCGAAAAACGCCGATGTCGTCCTGCCGGCAACCCGCTTCAACACCCGCTCTTCGGCTTCCAGAACCGTCACGGCGCGGCCTTCGCTTCGCATGACCGCAGCGACCTCGAGCCCGATGTAGCCGCCGCCGATGATCACCACGCTGCGCGCCGTATCGAGTTCGATTCGCAGCCGCCGCACGTCCTCGATGTTGCGCAACGAGTGCACGCCGCGATCTACACCCGGGATGGGCAACGTGCGGGCGGACGTGCCGGTTGCGAACACCAGGCTTGCATAGGCAAGCTCCCGTCCGTCCGCCAGCATGACGCAGCGGCGGCGCCGGTCCACCGCCCCGACTGCCGTTCCCAATTCGAGCGTTACCTCTTGATCGCGCCAGAACGCTTGCGGACGCAGGAACAGACTTTCGGCCGTCTGCGGTGCGCTCAAGAATTTTTTCGACAATGGCGGCCGCTGATAGGGCAGATAGGGCTCTGCGCCGATGATCACCACCGGACCTTTGAACCCGCCCTGCCGCAGGCTGATGGCGACTTGAGCCGCACCTTGTCCCGCTCCGATGGTCACCGCTGAATTGCTCATTGGCGTCGATCTTGCTCGCTCATTGGCATCGATCTTGCTCTCTCAATCCGCTGCGATCCATTCCTCGTCGCCCCTTCTGCAGCCGGAAACGGTCGGGCGGCCTCAATGTCCCAACGGGAAAAATGGTGAACATTCCGTTCGGCCGCAGGTAACATCGACCCGGCCGGAAGCAAACGCCCCGCGGGCCTTTGAATTGCCGGGCATTGTGTGTACATGTAGGTACAGCTAGAACCGGGAGTGGGCAATATCGCCAAGATGAACGGAGCAATGTCCCTGGTGCGAGATACCGTCGAAAAGGCCGAATTCGCCGAGAGGCGCCGCCAATTCATGCAAGTTCCGGGGATTTGTTTGAGCTTCTTCATCTACCAACGTTCACATGCCCTCGCGGAAGGTTTGCGGGGATATTTCCGGAACCGTTCCTTAAGCTCGGAAATTCACCCATGACGCCCATTGTGTTCGTCAGGATCAGCCCAGCGCCATGACAATGGAAACCAAGTTGCTCGACGCGATCCATGATCCCGCCGATCTCCGGCGCTTGAAAGAGAGCGAGCTGCGCAAGCTTGCCGATGAGTTGCGCGCGGAGACAATCAGCGCCGTCTCGGTGACCGGCGGTCATTTGGGAGCGGGCCTGGGCGTCGTCGAACTCACCGTTGCCTTGCATTACGTGTTCGACACGCCCCGCGACAAATTGATCTGGGACGTCGGCCATCAGGCCTATCCCCACAAGATCCTGACCGGGCGGCGCGACCGCATCCGGACGCTGCGCCAGGGCGGGGGCCTTTCCGGCTTCACCAAGCGCGCGGAAAGCAATTATGACGCCTTCGGCGCCGCGCACTCCTCCACCTCGATCTCCGCGGGGCTGGGAATGGCGGTGGCACGGGATCTCGAAGGCAAGACCCACAACGTCGTGTGCGTCATCGGCGACGGCGCGATGTCGGCAGGCATGGCGTACGAGGCGATGAACAATGCCGGCGTCATGAACTCGCGGCTCATCGTCGTGCTCAATGACAATGACATGTCGATTGCGCCGCCGGTCGGCGCGATGTCCGCATATCTGGCGCGGCTGATCTCGGGTCGCACCTATCTGTCGCTGCGCGAGATCGGCAAGCAGCTCGCCAAGCGCCTACCCAAAATTCTCAACGAGAAGGCATTGCAGATCGAGGAACTTGCGCGCGGCTTCGTGACCGGCGGCACGCTGTTCGAGGAGCTCGGCTTCTATTACGTCGGCCCGATCGACGGGCACAATCTCGATCATCTTTTGCCGGTCTTGAAGAATCTGCGCGAAGCCGAGACCGGACCGATTCTGCTCCACGTCGTGACCCAGAAGGGCAAAGGCTATCCGCCGGCAGAAACTTCGGCCGACAAGTATCATGGCGTCGTCAAGTTCGACATCGCCACCGGCGCCCAGGCCAAAGCCAAGAGCAATGCGCCGTCCTACACCAAAGTCTACGCTCAGAGCCTGATCAAGGAGGCCCGCAAGGACCCCCGCATCGTCGCCATCACTGCGGCGATGCCGTCTGGCACGGGACTCGATCTGTTCGGCAAGGAGTATCCCGAGCGTACCTTCGATGTCGGCATCGCCGAGCAGCACGGCGTGACCTTTGCGGCGGGGCTGGCGGCGGAAGGTTTCAAGCCGTTTGCAACCATCTACTCCACGTTCCTGCAGCGCGCCTACGACCAGGTCGTGCACGACGTGGCGATCCAGCGCCTGCCGGTCCGCTTTGCGATGGACCGCGCGGGTCTCGTCGGTGCCGATGGTCCGACCCATGCCGGCTCGTTCGATCTTGCCTATCTGGGCTGCCTGCCTGGTTTCGTGATCATGGCGGCGGCGGATGAAGCCGAACTCGTGCATATGGTCGCGACCGCCGCGGCCATCGACGATCGTCCTTCGGCGCTGCGCTACCCGCGCGGCGAAGGGGTAGGCGTGGAGATGCCGGAAGAGGGAACGCCGCTCGAGATCGGCAGGGGCCGCGTTGTGCGGGAAGGCGGCACGGTGGCTCTGCTCTCGCTCGGCACCCGGCTCGCGGAATGCCTGAAGGCCGCCGACATGCTGGCGGCGCACGGCTTGTCGACGACCGTGGCCGACGCGCGTTTCGCCAAACCGCTCGACTGCGAGCTGATCTTGCGGCTCGTGCGCGCGCACGAGGTGCTCGTGACGGTCGAGGAAGCCGCCATCGGCGGCTTCGGCAGCCACGTTCTCCAGCTCCTGGCCGAGCAGGGGGTTCTCGATCGCGGCATCAAGGTCCGCACCATGGTGCTGCCGGATGCTTTCATCGATCACGACAAGCCCGAGCGCATGTACGCGCAGGCCGGGCTCGACGCGGCGGGGATCACCGCGAAGGTGATGACGGCGCTGGGTAAGAGTTTGGCGCCGGCCGAGGCGAAGCTGCTCGCGGGCGGCGGAAAGGTTGCTTGAGCCGGCGAATACCGCTATGTCGCGCCGTTGCCGCGGCATTTCGCTTTTGGAGGTTACGAAGGGAGAAAGATCGGGTTGATGCCGACGTTTTTCCGCTGAGGACTTTTGGCGCGGCCGAGGGTCGCGGAGCGGTTATCCCCGATGAGCCGAACATGCAGGTAATTCTGGCCCAGCCCCGAGGTTTTTGTGCCGGTGTCGTGCGCGCCATCGAGATCGTCGAGCGCGCGCTGCAGAAATACGGTCCGCCGGTCTATGTGCGCCACGAGATCGTCCACAACCGGCACGTCGTCGAGAGTCTGAAAGCCAAGGGCGCGCGCTTCGTCGAGAACCTTTCCGAGGTGCCGCCCAATGCGGTGACGATCTTCAGCGCCCACGGCGTTGCCAAGGTGGTCGAGCAGGAGGCCGCCGCGCGCAACATCCCGGTGCTCGACGCGACCTGCCCGCTGGTGACCAAGGTTCACAACCAGGGCAAGCGCTACGTCGCCCAGGGCCGCACCTTGATCCTGATCGGCCACGCCGGGCATCCCGAGGTGGAAGGAACCATGGGCCAGATCGCCGGTCCGGTGTTCCTGGTGCAGACCGAGAACGATGTGGAGATGCTCGATCTTCCGGTCGATGCGCCGGTTGCCTATGTGACGCAGACGACGCTCAGTGTCGACGATACCCGGGAGATCATCGCGGCACTGGAGCGGAAGTTCACGGATATCATCGGGCCGGATACCAGAGACATTTGCTACGCCACGCAAAACCGGCAAACCGCGGTTCGCGAGCTCAGCAAGCTGGTCGACGTGATCCTGGTGGTGGGAGCGAAGAACAGCTCCAATTCCAATCGCCTGCGCGAGATCGGCGCCGAGGCCGGAATTCCGAGCCATCTGATCGCGGACGGAAGCGAGCTGGATCCGGCCTGGGTGCGGGGGGCGAACAAGGTGGGCATCACGGCGGGCGCCTCGGCGCCGGAGGTCCTGGTCGAGGACGTCATCGCCGCATTGCGCCGGCTCGGTCGGGTGGAAGTCTCGACTTTGCCCGGCCGCGAGGAGACCATCGAGTTCCGCCTGCCCGTGGAGCTCACGCGCGAAAACCGAATGTCGACGCAGTCGACGTAAACCCAACAATCGGAATCGAACATAGGAGCCCGCCTTGGGGATCCCTCTTTTGCAAAAAGCCGTGGTCGGCGCTTACGTGCTCCGTCAGCATCTGACGGGGCGCAAACGTTATCCGCTGGTGCTCATGCTCGAACCGCTGTTCCGCTGCAATCTCGCTTGCGCCGGATGCGGCAAGATCGACTATCCGGACGAGATCCTGAACCAGCGACTCTCGGTCGCCGAGTGTCTGGAGGCCGTGGACGAATGCGGCGCGCCCGTGGTGTCGATCGCCGGCGGCGAGCCGCTGGTGCATCGCGAGCTTGCCGAGGTCGTCAAGGGCATTCTTGCCCGGCGCAAGTTCGTCTATCTGTGCACCAATGCGCTGTTGATGCAGAAGAAGCTCGACCAGTACCAGCCGAGCCCGTTCTTCGTCTGGTCGGTGCACCTCGATGGCGACAAGGAAATGCACGACCGGTCGGTGTGCCAGACCGGCGTCTACGATCGCGCGGTCGCCGCGATCCGCGCCGCCAAACAGCGCGGCTTTCGCGTCAACATCAACTGCACCTTGTTCAACAATGTAGTTCCCGAACAGGCGGCGGCGTTCTTCGACAAGGCTCGCGACCTCGGGATCGACGCCATCACCGTTTCTCCCGGTTACGCCTACGAGCGAGCGCCGGACCAGGAGCATTTTCTCCATCGCGAGAAAACCAAGCAGCTGTTCCGCGACATCTTCCGTCGCGGGCGCGCCGGCAAGGCCTGGTCGTTCAGCCAGTCCGGTCTATTCCTCGACTTCCTGGCGGGCAACCAGGAGTACCATTGCACGCCCTGGGGCAATCCGACCCGCACCGTGTTCGGCTGGCAGCGGCCCTGCTATCTGCTCGGCGAGGGCTATGCCAAGACCTTCCGCGAGCTGATGGAGGAAACGGATTGGGATTCCTACGGCACCGGAAACTATGCGAAATGCGCCAACTGCATGGTCCACAGCGGCTATGAAGCCACCGCCGTGCAGGACGCGATCGCCCATCCGGTGAAGGCCCTGCAAGTTGCCCTGCGCGGGGTGCGTACCGAGGGCCCGATGGCGCCGGAAATTCCGCTCGACCGCCAGCGCCCGGCCCAATACGTGTTCTCGCGTCACGTGGAGCTCAAGCTGCGCGAAATTCGAGAACATCAATCCCGGGCGCGGCACTCCGAGGCGGCAGAATAACGCGGACCGTCGCCTGGCCTGCTGCGCCGCGCGGAATTGCTCAGCTGAGGGCCGGCGCGGGCGCCAAATCGATTTTCAGCTCGTGAAAATCCGGAAAGGCGAGGGCCGGGCCGAGCAGCGCGCGTCCGCGACGCAGCGCGGCGCGGGCGATCGTCGCATCGAGCGCGAGCCGCATGAGATCTGGAAGCTGCCTGGGCTGCTCCATGACCGAGCGCAGGACTGCCGCCACATTCGGGACGCCGTCGGGCCGCAAACTCAGCAGCGCGGCCGGCGGAAGGTTGCGGTGCGCCGGATCGACAATGACCCGACATGCCGTGAACGGCAGGCCGTGGGCGGCAGCGATCCGCGCCGCCAAGTGGGATTCCATGTCGACGACCATCGCGCCGGTGCGGTCGTGAAGCGCGCGCTTGGCGCGAGGGTCCGCCACGGGCGCGTCGCTGCCGGCAATCGCTGCGTGCACGGCCCCCGGCAGAGCGCGAAGCAGGCGCTCCGACCAGTCCGGGTCGGTCGTATGGTGGTCGCGATCCGAGACGATGGCGGACCCCACCACCCACTGGCCGGGCGGCAAGTGCGGCGCGAGCCCGCCGGCAATGCCGAAGCTGATCACGCCCCGGCTGCCGCGCTCGATTTCCGCTTTCAGGGTTGCCCCGGTGCGCAGTCCGTCGCTGATGACCGTGACACCGCCGGCAATCCGGGCTTCGAACGCAAGCCCAGTGACCGCGACTACCGATCGAAAGTGGCGAATGGCGCTCACGTCGTGCGCGCCACGCAGTCCGCGGTCCCTGTCATCATCCCCGAATAGCGTCCCCACGCTCAGGTAGGGAAGGAGCGCCCTGAGCTTTGGTAACACGGGCAAAATGCCTTTGGGAAGCCGCTCCGGATCGAACGCGGCCCACATCCGTCCGAAAGTCCAGGGATAACCCGATCGATCCAGGCCCCGATACCGCCGCGACGCACCCCGCCCGTTCCGATTGCCCGTCGCCATGCTCGTCACCCGAGCCGCAACATAGCAGATTCCCGGTCATGCGGGCGGCGCGGGCGGTTCACGAGCAGGTGTAGGTCGAATTTGCGGCCGGTATCGCATTCCCGCCACACCCCGCAAGTTGTGCGGGCGGGCCTCACATCCCGAACGGGACGTGGATCGCATTGGCGCGCTTGAGGTTGCGGTAGCGCGCCAGCGCCCACAGCGGAAAGAATTTTCGGTAGCCGTGGTAGCGCAGATAGAACACGCGCGGGAATCCGGTCGCCGTGTAGCGCTCCTCGGCCCAGAAACCGTCGTCGGCCTGCGTGCGCAACAGATGGGAAATGCCGCGCGCGACGGCGGGGTGCGCGACTTCGCCGGCCGCCATCAGCCCGAGCAGCGCCCATGCGGTCTGCGACGCGGTGCTCGGCGAGGGCTCGTAGCCGCGATAATCGAGGCCGTAGCTCGTCGCGTCCTCGCCCCAGCCGCCGTCGGCATTCTGGATGTTCACGAGCCAGTCGACCGCCTTGCGCACCATCGGCGCCGTGCGCTCGATCCCGGCCACGTTGAGCGCGCTTAAGACCGACCAGGTCCCGTAGATGTAATTCAGACCCCAGCGGCCGTACCAGCTGCCGTCCTGGCGCTGGTCGCGCCGCAGAAACTCGATCGCTCGTTGCATCGCCGGGCTCGATTCCGGCTTCTCCCCGAGCTGCGCGAGCATCGACAGGCAGCGCCCAGTGAGATCGGCGGTCGGCGGATCGAGCAGCGCGCCATGATCGGCGAAGGGGATGTTGTTCAGGTAGTGATAGGAATTGTCCGCATCGAACGCGGCCCAGCCGCCGTCCCGGCACTGCAGCCCGACGATCCATTCGCGCGCGCGGGCGACGGCATCGGCGAATTGCGCCCGCCCCGCTGCCCCCGCCGCCCCCGCCGCCCCCGCCGCGACGGCGCGGTCCATCGCCATCACCACGACGGCGGTATCGTCGAGGTCGACGTAATGCGGGTTGGCGTATTGGAACGCCCAGCCGCCCGGCCGCACGTGCGGGCGGCGCTCGCCCCAATCGCCCACGAGGTCGAGCACCTGCAGCGGCTCGAGCCACTCGAGGCCGCGCATCGCGCACGCGACCGGCTCGTCTCCGCCCGCTTCGAGCAGCGCGTGACAGGTCAGCACGGTATCCCAGACCGGCGACACGCACGGCTGGCAATAGGCTTCGTGCGGCTTGACGACGAGGAGCTTGTCGATTCCCGCGCGCGCGGTGCGCACCTCCGGGTGATCCTTCGGGTAGCCCAACACGTCGAGCATCATCACCGAATTGGCCATGGCGGGAAAAATCGCGCCGAGCCCGTCTTCCCCGTTGAGGCGCTCGCGCACGAACGCCGCGGCCGCGTCGATCGCGCGCCGGCGGGATTTTTGGGGAAACCACGGCTCCGCGACCCGCAGCACCGCGTCGATCGCCTCGAACAGCAGGAACCAGCGCCAGGTCTGATGCGGCGCTTTGCCCGGGCGCCGCACATTTTTCGGCGGCTCGAGAAACAGCTCGTCGATCCGCACGCCGCGCGGATTGTGCGCCTTCGGCTTGAGCGCTTGGAGCACCAAGAGCGGCACGATCACGGTGCGCGCCCAATACGAGATCTTGCAAATGTGGAACGGAAACCAGCGCGGCAGCAGCATGATCTCGACCGGCATCACCGGGACGGCGTGCCAGCCCATGATCCCGTAGAGCGCGAGCAGCACCCGCGTGAACACGTTCACCTTCGCGGCGCCGCCGTGTGCGAGGATCGCCTCGCGCGCGCGCCGCATGGGCTCGGCGTCAGGGTCGTCGCCGATCATCTTCAGGGCGAAATACGCCTTGACGCTCGCGCTCACATCGAAGCCGCCGTCGTGGACCAGCGGCCAGCCGCCTTGGGCGCACTGCGTGCGCCTGAGATAGGCGGCGATCTTCGGCTCGATGCCGAGCGCGTCGCCCTCGCCGAGGTAATGCTGGAGCAGCACGTATTCGGCCGGAATCGTCGCATCGGCCTCGAGCTCGAACACCCAATGCCCGTCGGACTGCTGCAGGTCGAGCAGCGCTTGCGTCGCGCGCGCGATCGCGGGCTCGAGCGCCGGCTCGCCCGCTGCTTGCGGGGCCCGCGATGGGATGGTGTCGGTGGTCATTTCATTCATGATGCATTGTCCGCGCGGCGTCGAATGTCAGCATCCGAACCGGTCATTCTCGCGCGTGCCGGCCACGATCTGCGAATTGCTCGACGCCGACAGCAATTCAGCCAGGTACCAACGGTGGTCGCATTCAACCAATGTCCGATAATTCCCGATCGTCAAGATACCCTCGCCGCTGGCGCTCGATAATTCCTTGGCGAGGATCCTTTGCGAGGTTTCGCGATCCAGCAGGATCGAAGCAGCCTGCTCGGCGTCGGGGAACAACAACTCCTTGACCGGTCCGCTTTCGGCGGCGTGCGGAAGCAACCGCGTCGAATCCGGATCGGGAAAGAACACGACTCGCAGATACCTGGGTTTGTGGCCGCTGAACTCCCAGCCCACGAAAAACCGACCGGAGAGCCGAACCCGCCCGACAAAATGCGCAACGCGGCCATGCCTGGGATTTGCGAGCTTCAACGGGCTGGGCTGTTCCGTCAAAAAGTCGTTCGATGCCGAACGACAGGGTGTCACGACGGCGAGGAACACCAGCAAGACGAGCAGTCTTGATCCAAGCTTCTCAACTACCAATGGCCCTCTCCCCCTCATCCCATCCCTCTCCCCTGCGCGGTTGCTCACGACTGCGGTTCGCTCGGAGCCGAATGCCGCGGCTACCTAGGACGCCGCGCCGCGGAGAACCACGTCGGCCGCGCGGTTGCCGGAGCGGATCGCGCCCTCGATCGTGGCCGGCAGGCCGGTCGCGGTCCAATCCCCGGCGAGCGCCAGATTGCGCCAGCGCGTGGCGGCGCCGGGGCGTCTCGCATTCTCCCGCGGGGTCGCCGCGAAGGTTGCCCTGCGTTCCTTGATGATCTGCCACGGCGGCAGCGGCGCGGCAAGGCGAGCGATCTCCGCCACTTCCCGCCAGATCGTCGCGGCGAGTTCCTCGCGCGGTACGTCGAGCAAGCGGTCGGCACCGCTGATCGTCACCGCGAGCCGATCGGGAAACCGAAAGATCCATTCGGTGTGCGCGTTCACGACGCCGGTGATGGCCGGAAGGTTTTCCGGCGGCGCGAGGCGGAAATGCGCGTTGACGATCGCCCGGAACTCGGACGGCACGGAAATCCCGGGCACCAGCGCGGAAGCGACCCAGGCCGGCGCGGCGAGCACGAGGCCTTCGCCGGGCTTGAGCTCGAGCGTCTCGCCGCCGAAATCGAGCGCCTCGGCGCGGTCGTCGCCGAACGCGATCGCGCGCAGGCGCGCGCCGAAGCGGACCTTTGCGCCCTGCGCCTCGAGTTTTGCCAGCGCGGGATCGATGAACGCCTCGGACAGCCCGCCGGCCGCGACCAGGGGCCGGCAATTCGCGCCGCCGGCGAGCAGCGTCTCGCGCACGATTCTCGCCGCGAGCCGCGCCGAGCCCTCGGCCGGGTCGGTGTTGAGCGCGGCCAGCAGCAGCGGCCGCCACAGGCGGCGATAGAGCACGTTTTTGGGATCGATCGCGGCCTCGACGGTTTGGTCCGCGCCGGCCCACAGCAGCCGCACGATGTTCAGATAATCCGCCGCGCGGGTTTCCGGCACGCGCCGCGTTTTTGCGAAAATCCACCACGGCACGCGGCCGGGGTTGGGCTTGAGCCGCCAGCGGTTTTTTCCGGCGAGATCGACGAACGGGAATTCCGGCTCCGCCGGCCCGATGAGCCGGTCCGCGGC
>DASWCW010000052.1:0-27935 GCA_036395835.1 Xanthobacteraceae bacterium | reverse complement strand
ACTTTTAATCAAGGGGTCGTGGGTTCGAGTCCCACCGGGCTCGCCATGTAAAAACAAAGGCTTGTGACCGAGCCCGACCGGAAGCTGAGCATTCGCCGCGGGTGCTAAGTCCGATCGTCGCTCCCGCCCGGAGGCATCCGCCTGGGCTGGACCGTAGAGTCCGCCGCCACTCGGACGAGCTCTTCGGTGGACGACGGGTACAGCTTGGCTAGTACGCGCTTGCGCTCTCGCTCCAGCTGGCTCTCGCTGGCTGCCATCTTTGGTCTGCGATGCTTCCAGTATTCCACCCTATTCCCCCAGCGAATCAGGATCAGCGTCGATGATTGCACATAGAGGATCAGCGACGCTACGGGCTGGACGTCGGAATGAGCGTCGGGTCAAAACGCTACACGTCGCCGTGAACGCAAATCGCTTTGGACCCCCAGCGGGGAGCGGGGTACCGGGTCCCAATTTTTGTTGAAAACCGCGCGCGACCGGGTTAATTACCGCCCGTGTTGAACACGCAGGAGAGCACTGATGGCGACGGGTAACGTGAAATGGTTCAACCCGACAAAAGGGTACGGATTCATCCAGCCGACTGATGGCGGTAAAGATGTATTCGTTCATATCTCTGCGGTCGAACGGGCCGGATTGAGCACTTTGAATGAAGGTCAGCAGGTCGAGTACGAACTCGTAAGTAACCGGGGAAAGATGTCGGCGGAAAACCTCAAGGTCAAATAAGAGCAGGACGCAGGTCGCATCCCAGCCACGACCCGAGCACATCGCAAGGCACCAAGAGGTGCCTTGGTTAGATCAGGACAGTTCGTTCAAGGGAGCGTAGACGTCGAGGCCTCACGTGCCATCCGCCAAGCGGAAGTCGGCGCGGCGAAGACGATGCTCGAGCGGACGCAGGGTCGCTTTGGCATCAAACTGACCTGGCTCGACCGCCGCAGCTTCCTCGCGCTTGCCGGCAGTTCTTTGCTCGCGCGCGGATCCGCGCGAGGCGATACGGCTCCGGCGAGCGTCACGATCGCGTACGACGAGCCCGGCCGCGCGATCGCTGCGGATTTCATCGGGCTGAGCTACGAATCCGCCCTCATCGCCGCGCCGAATTATTTTTCGCCGCACAATCGCTCGCTGCTCGGGCTCCTCCGCGGGCTCGGCGCGCGCGGCGTCCTCCGCGTCGGCGGCAACACCAGCGAGCGCACGGTCTGGGAAGTCGGCGGGACGAACCAGGCGACGGGCCGCTATGTCATCACGCCGGCGTCGATCGACCGGCTCGCGGCGACCGCGCGAAAGGTCGGCTGGCGCGTGATCTACGGCCTCAACCTCGCGGACAACACGCCGGAGCGCGCCGCCGACGAAGCCGCCTATGTGGCGCGGGCGCTCGGGTCCAGGCTGCTCGCGTTCCAGATCGGCAACGAGCCGGATGGCTTCGGGCGCTGGTCGGGCGTGCGACCCCCAAGTTACGATTTCCAGACCTTCATTTCGGAATGGCGAAAATTCCACGCGGCGATTCATGCCCGTGTGCCCAACGCGCCCTTTGCCGGGCCGGCGGTCGCCGCGGAGACCGACTGGATCGCGCCCTTCGCCGATACGAAACCGGAAAATCTCGTGCTGCTGACCCGGCACTATTACGCGGCGGGGCCGGCGAGCGATCCCGGCGTGACGCTGCCGAAGCTCCTGGGCTCCGCTGCGCAGATCGAGCCCGTGCTGCGCAAGTTGGAAAACTTCAGCCGCACCTATCGCCTGCCCTACCGGATCGCGGAGACGAACTCGGTCTATGCCGGCGGCCGGCCGGGCGTGAGCGATACGTTGGGCGCAGCGCTGTGGGGCGTCGAGCTGATGTTCCAGATCGCGACGGCCGGCGCCGCCGGCGTCAATTTTCACGCCGGACCCGACAAGGTCTACACGCCGATCGCGGGAGAAGCCGCGCCGCATCGCGCGCAGCCGCTCTACTACAGCATGCTGCTGTTCGCCCAAGCCGCGCGCGGGGCACTCGTTACGACGCGTCTTCAATCCGACCTCAACCTTGCCGGCTTTGCGGCACGCGGGAACGACGGCTCGCTGCGCGTTTGCCTGATCAATAAGGATGCCCGCGCCGCGCGCGTGAGCCTCGATCCGGGCCAGCGCTTCGCGGCGGCATTCGCGATGCGGCTCGCCGGGCCGGTCGAATCCGCCGCGGGATTGACCCTCGGCGGCACAGCGGTCGACGCCTACGGCCGCTGGGCACCCGGCGCTGCGGAAATGCTAGAGTTCGAGCGCGGGCAGGTTCGCGTCGATCTACCGGGAGCGAGCGCGGCGCTGGTGCGGATGGAAAAACCTTGAGGATTCCGTTTGCATCCCGGGCCGCGCGATCCCGACCTTCCCACTTTTTCTGCCGGAGGAATTCATGGCCGCGCTTCACGACCTGAGTGCCGATGAGCTCTCGACCGCCTACCGTACCCGCCAATTGTCCCCGGTCGAAGTGACCCGTGCGGTGCTCGACCGCATGGAAGCTTGGGAGCCGAAAATCAATGCGATGTACGTGACCGACGCCGTCGGCGCGTTGGCGCAAGCGACGAGCTCGGAGCGGCGCTGGCGCGAGGGCGCGCCGCTCAGTCCGATCGACGGCGTGCCGATCACGATCAAGGACAACATCGCGTCCAAGGGCGTGCCCACCCCGCTCGGCACCGCGGCCGGAGACATGACGCCGGCGGCGGCGGACTCACCGCCTGCCGCCCGGGTCCGCGAGGCGGGATGCGTGCTGCTCGGCAAGACCAGCATGCCGGATTACGGCATGCTCGCCTCGGGCGTCTCGAGCCTCCACGGGATCACTCGCAATCCGTGGAATCTTGCTCGCAATACCGCCGGGTCGAGCTCGGGTGCCGGGGCCGGTATCGTCGTCGGCTATGGCCCGCTGGCGCTCGGAACCGACATCGGCGGCTCGGTGCGGCTGCCCGCGGCCTATAACGGCATCTTCGCGCTCAAGCCGAGCCTCGGCCGGGTGCCGATCTACCCGCCGTATCTGGGCCGCGTGACCGGTCCGATGACCCGCACGGTGCGCGATGCCGCGCTTCTGCTGCGCGAACTCGCGAAGCCGGATCCGCGGGACTACATGTCGCTGCCCTATGAGCCGCGCGACTGGGCGGGCCTGCTGTCGGCCGACGTGAAGGGCAAGAAGCTCGGCTTGGTGCTCGACATCGGGGCGGGGCTCAAGGTGCAGCCGGCCGTCGGGGCGGCCGTGGAGAGAGGCGCCGAGGCGTTCGCGGCGGCCGGCGCGGAGGTCGAACCGGTCGCCCCCTTCATCACCCAGGAGATCCACGCGGGGCTCGACCGCTTCTTCCAGGCACGATTGCTCGGGGACATTCAATTGCTCAGTCGGGAGCGGCAGGCCAAAATCTTGCCGTTCATCACCACCTGGTGCCGGCGCGCCGACGGGCTGAGCGCGGTCGATGCGATCCGTGCGCTCGGGCAAGTCATGCTGTTGCGCGAGAAGGCCGTCGCCGCCATCCAAAGCTACGACTTCCTGCTCAGCCCGACTTCGCCGATCACCGCATACGGCGCGGAGGAGCCGGCGCCGGGCTCCGACCCCGACCATGCTCTGGAGCACGTCGCGTTCACCGCGCCCTTCAACATGTCGGAGCAGCCGGCCGCCTCGATCTGCGCCGGCTACGATCCGGAGGGCCTGCCGATCGGGCTGCAGATCGTCGGGCATCGGTTCGATGATCTCGGGGTGCTCGGCATGGCCAAGGCGTACGAGCAGCTGCGGCCGCCGCTGCGGCCCTGGCCCGAACCATGAACGCTCGTCCGCGCCGAGAGCCGCCGGGCCCTGCGCTGCAAGCTGGAGGCCTTGGGTTGCTCGAGCTCTGATAGCCGGTGGTCAGATCGTCAGCGCGACGAGCCCGAGCAGCAGGATGGCCGAGACCAGCATCAGCCATTCCATGGCATCGAACCCGAGCAGTCGACGATCGTGCGAGATGTGCGCGGGCATGATGCGCCTCCGCGAAAACCTCCCCGTCAGCCGGATTCTCGCGCCGCGGAACGACGACAATATGGCCCCGGCACGCCCGTCATTGTGGCAGCGTGAGGCGGGCGGTGCGCCCGCGATGGGCCCGCTATGGCGGTCTCGGCGCGCGATGGCTATGTAGCGAGCATGATCCCCGCCCAATGCCGCGCCGCCCGCGGCCTTCTCAACTGGAGCGAAGATCGCCTCGCATCCGCCACCGGCATCAAGCTTTCGGTCGTGCGCGATTTCGAAAGCGAAAAGCCCGTGCCGCGCCTGACCGCCCAGGTGCTGCAGCGCGCGTTCGAAGCCGCGGGAATCGAGTTTTCCGATCACGGCGCGCCGGGCGTGCGCCAGCAGCCGGCGCCGGCCGTGCTGCGCGTCGACGAACTCAACGCCTCGAACGACGACTGATGTCACAGCACCCGTAGCCCGGATGCAGCGAAGCGAAATCCGGGGCTGCCATCCCGGATTGCATAGAAGGCGCCTCCCGGTGTTACAGCTATGGGCAGCTGGCCCGAGTCATTGGGAGGATTCCGAAATGCGTACGACGTTCCGCACGGCGGTGGCCGGCTTGGCGTTTTCCACGGCGATGGTCTTGGGATCGGCCGCGCTCGCCGAGACCGTTGCGCTCAAGGCCGAGCTCAAGGCTTCCAACGAAGTGCCGCCAGTCGAGAGCAAGGGCAGCGGTACCTTGACCGCCACCTACGATACCGGAAGCAAGTCGCTGAATTACACCGCGAATTATTCCGGGCTGAGCGGGGATGCGACCGCGGCGCATTTCCACGGTCCCGCGGCGGCCGGGCAGAATGCCGGCGTCGCCGTTCCGGTGACCGACAGCGCGGCGACCCCGATCAAAGGCTCGGCAACCCTGACCGATGCGCAGGCGACCGACCTGATGGCGGGCCGCTGGTATTTCAACATTCATACTGCCGCCAACAAGGGCGGCGAAATTCGCGGCCAGGTCGTCAAAGGGAAGTGAACAGGGATCAGAACTCGAAGCCAGAGGTCGGAGACCAATCGTTTCCAGGTAAGCACTTCTGACCAATGCTTTCACCCCGACCCGCCGAGCTCGCGCACCGAGTCGGCGGGTCTTTTTGTGTGCTGCAGCAATGTAGTCCGAATTTCTGTCTGGATTCCGTCAAGCAGATTTGTGCAATGCCGCATAAATCGAATCGATTACGCGTTTGCGAAAAAACATTTTCGCAAGGAAAATCTTCGTACGTCATGTCAATGCCACAAAAACCGGGTACGCTGTTTATCGGACGGGGAGGTACTAGGGAGGTTTCGCCCATGCGGCTCAGTACGGCTATGCCGATAGAGACCCGGCCCCGTTACTTCACTCCCTGTGCACAATGTGGCGACGCTCTGCTGGCGCCGGAATGGTCGGAGCACGTCAACGAGCGTTGCGTCCGCCATTTATGGACCTGCGAGACCTGCGGCTACCAATTCGAGACCACGGTCTATCTCGGGTCGAGATAGCGCCCTTCTACGAGCTTTCGGGCGGGGGTCGATGCCGGCCTGCGGCGCTTGTCCCGGGCCGCGCTTCCATCGACGCGGATGTTTGATGCCGGCGCGCTTGCGTCGCGGCGGTTTGCAGCATTCAATGGCGCCCTTGCCGTTGGGGACGGGGCATGAAGCGCGCTCTGGCGATCGGGTTCATGATGGCATTCGCCGGAGCATCGCTGGCCGGCGCGGGCGAGCGCTGGAACCTGCAGCAGCCGCTGGTGCCGGAATCGAAGCTTCATTGCCGCACGCCGAACTGCCTGAGCCTCTCGACTACGGTGCGTGTCTCCGACGCATGCTGGCGCACCTGCAAGGCACATTGCGGCGGCGTCTTCGTCGCTTGCGTCAACGATACCTGGCTCAACGATTGCAGATACGTGAGCGATCGCTGCGATTTATCGTGCCTGAAACGCTGCCGCGCGTACGGCGGCCCGTTGCTCGATTTGACCGACTGAGCATTCTCGTCCGAACCGCATCCCGCCCTGGTCCCGGCGCAGGCTGGCACTTATGTTTTGATGGATGCGAGCTCGGTTGCAGCCCAAGATTCTGATCGCCGCCACCCTTGCGGCGGCTGCGATCGTTTGGCCGCGGTCCGGGCAGGCGCTGGTATGCAGCGTGCTCGATGAATTTCCGTGCGTCTATCGGCCATACCAACAGGAATGCAGCGTGTTCGATGAGCTTCCGTGCACGCCGGAGCTCCAATATCCGTTCAGCCAGCAGCTGCGATTGACGATCGAGAGCCGGGACCACGAGGCCCGCGACCGCCGCAACACCGATCGCGACGCTGGGGAAGGGCTCGGCACCATCCGGGCCGTCTTCGCGACATTGCGCAGTTGCTGGGTGCCGCCCGCCAAGGAAGACTCCCGGCCGGGCGCCCAGCTCTCGGTGCGCCTGAGCTTCAAGCGCAGCGGCGAAATCTTCGGCAAGCCTCGCGTCACCTATGTAACGCCCGGACTTCCCGACCGCGTGCGCCAAGCCTATTGGGACGCGGTCGAGGCCGCATTCGAGCGCTGCACGCCGCTTGCGTTCACCAACGGGCTAGGCGGCGCGCTCGCCGGCCGCCCGTTCGCGATCCGCTTCGTCGACAAACGCTCCGCGTCTTAACGAAACCGCTGCCTACGCCCGGAGCATCTGCAGCCGGCCGTCGCGATAGGTCAGCAGCAGTCCGATGCCCAGACCGAAGCATCCATGCGTGATGATGTGGAACAGCATGATCAGCGGCTTCCACCCGGCGGCGATCGGGAGCCCTTTCAGCGGAAAAACGATGAACCACAGCACGAGAACCGGAGCGATCGCGCCGAACACGAAGGCGGCAACGTAATACATCGGGCCTTCGGGGAACCAGCGCTCCACCAGGCCGAACACCAGCCCCCAAACGCCGCCCCAGAAAGCCCACGACCACGTCTGCGGCACGCCGAACGGCTTGGTCGAAGCGTAGCCGAACGGCGCATTCGGGGTCATGCCCAGGGCGTACATGATCGCCCAGGCGGCCATCTGAAACAGCAGCACGGAGATGAACCCGGCGGCAAAACAGCTGAGCGGATGGTGGCGGAATCTGGCGGCGACAGTGCTGAACGTCGCGGTTGTCATGGCGTCTCTCCCCCTTGGGTCGATCACACCGCATTATACCGCGTTTTGGCGGATCAGGCGCGGTCCAACGCTGCCTTGACCCGCGCGGGATCGAGCGGGAGATCGCGGATCCGCCGGCCGGTGGCCCGGGCAAATGCGTTGGCGATCGCCGCAACCGTCGGTCCCGAAGACGCCTCCCCGCACCCCAGCGGCCGCTCCTCCGGCCGGTCGACGAACTCGGTCTCGACTCTCGGCGCTTCCGGCATGGTCAGGATCGGATAGCTCGACCAGTCGCGCGATTGGATTGCGGCGCGGTCGAAGCGGACCGCCTCGTGCAGGGTCCAGCTGGTCGACTGGATGACGCCGCCCTCGATCTGATTCCGCAGGCCGTCGGGGTTGATGATCTGACCGGCATCGGTGGCGGCGAACACGCGGGGCACCCGGACGACGCCGCTCGAGCGATCGACCTCGACCTCGGCGATGACCGCCACATAGGCCGAAAGGTTCTTGTACTTGGCAAAGCCGATGCCGCGCCCGCGGCCCTGCGCGTTATCGCCGTGCTCGCCATCGCGCCAACCGGCGCTGCGTGCGACCGCCTCGATCACCGCACGCGCGCGCTCGTCGCTGAGATGTGCGAGCCGGAATGCGACGGGATCGGCGCCCGCCGCGGCGGCGAGCTCGTCCATGAAGCTTTCCACCGCGAACACGTTGCCGTAGGCGCCAAGCGTGCGCAGCGCGGAGACGCGCAGCGGCATCGCCGGAATGAAATGACTGACGATGCGCTGGCTCAAGAATTCGTAGAGCGGGACTGCATTGCGGTCACCGCCCCCCGTCGGCGGCGGTATCACGCGCGGCGGGATCGGCGGATGCGGCTCGGCGAGGTACCAGCTGGCCAGCAGGTTGTTGTTGCGCTCATCGCTTCCCGGCGAGGCCGGCCGGGTGCTGTGGGTGTTGCTCCAGACCTCGTAGTTCCAGTCGAGAATGCGCCCGTCCGCGGAAATCGCGCCTTTGGCGCGCATCACCATGGCGGGCCCGTAGGGTTCCCAGGCGAACTCGTCGTCGCGCATCCATTGCAGCCGCACGGGGCGGCCGTCGACCGCGCGCGCCAGCAAGGCCGCGTCGAGAGCGACATCGTCGGCGCCATTGTGGCCGTAGCAGCCGGATCCTTCGCGGTGAATGCAGCGCACCGCGTCTTCCGCGAGCCGCATCGCCTTGGCGAGATCGCGCCGAAGCGGAAAGACGCCTTGCGAATGCGTCCACACCGTGAGCTTGCCGCTCTCGAACGCGGCGATTGCGCAGGAAGGTCCGATCGAGGCGTGGGCGATATAGGGCTTGGTGTACGTCGCCTCGAGCGTATGGGCGGCCGCGGGCGCCGCAGACGCGCCCGCCTGCTTGCTGCTGATCACCGTCTCTTGGCTCGGCAGCGACGTCAGATGCGCAGGAAGCCCGGCCGGGTCGGGCAGATCCTCGCCGCCGGACCAGCGCGCAGACTCGAGCAGGCTCTGCCGCGCCCGGATCGCCTGCTCCTCCCGGGCGGCAACCACGCCCAGGAAGCTGCCCTCGCGCACCACGGCGATCACGCCGGGCATTGCCTGGGCTTGCGCCACGTCGGCGGCGTCGAGCCTGGCGCCATAGCGCGGCGGACGCACCACGCGAGCGTGCACCATGCCGGGAAGGCGGACATCCTGCACATAGGCGATCTCGCCCGTCACCTTCGCGGGGATATCGCGGCGGAGGACCGACGTGCCGACGATCCGATGGCTCGAGACGGGTTTGGGCGGCACTTTAGCGCTTACCTCGCGATGCAGATCGAGCTCCGCCGCAAGCTCGCCGTAGCCGAGGCCGCGCCCGTCGGGCGCGCGCACCACGCCCTCGGCGATCCTCAAGCGCTCGCCCGGAATCCCCAAGCGGGCGGCGGCACGTGCGACGAGCAGCGCGCGCGCCTCGGCGCATGCCAGGCGAATGGCGGTTCCGCCGTATTCGATCGACTGGCTGCCGGAGGTGTATTCCTCGTCCGGAGTTTGCGCGGTATCGCCGGAGATCATCGCGATGCGCGCAAGCGGCAGATCGAGCTCCTCGGCCGCGACTGCGCCAGCGCGGTGAGGATGCCCTGCCCCAGCTCGACCTTGCCGGCGAAAATCGTCGCCGAGCCGTCGGCATTGATGCGCAGCCAGGCATCGAGCATGCGGTTCTTGTCGAGGCTGCCCGGCAGCTTCGCCGGCGCGGCGATCGAGAACGACGGCGCCATCGTGAAGCTGAGCACCAGCGCGCCCGCGGCCTTGCCGAACTCTCGGCGGGTGAGCGCGCTCATGTCTTGCCCGTATCGCGTGCCGCGCGAAGCACCGCGCGGATGATGCGGCCATGAGTGCCGCAACGGCACAGATTGGCGGCGAGGCCGTCGCGCACCTGCTGCTCGCTCGGCTGCGGAATGCGGTCGAGCAGCTCCTTGGCGCTCATGATCATGCCATTGATGCAATAGCCGCATTGCGCCGCCTGCTCCTCGATGAAGGCGCGCTGCAGCGGATGGGGTTTCTCGGCGGTGCCGAGGCCTTCGATCGTGGTGATGTGGACTTCGCCGATCGCGCCGATCGGGGTCACGCACGAGCGCACCGCACGCCCGCCGATGAGGACCGTGCAGGCGCCGCACTGGGCAAGCCCGCAGCCGAACTTGGCGCCGTTGAGCCCGAGATCGTTGCGCAGGACGTAGAGCAGCGGCGTTTCCGCATCGGCCGCGACGGTGCGGATCGAGCCGTTGACATGCAGATTGATCGCCATCGGGCTCCCCTCGGGCGGCGCTCACGGATGTTCGGACTCAATCATCTGCGCCCGCCCTGGTTCCGGGTCCCAGGCGGGCCAGAGCACAATCACGTGAGCGCTGGAAGATCCCCGCGCGCCCAAGCCGCCCGCGTCTGCTCGCGAAAATCCGCGAACCGGCCCGCCGCAATGGCGACCCGCATGCCGTGCATAAGCTCCTGGTAATAGGCGAGATTGCTCGCGGAAATCAGCATCGCGGCAAGCATCTCGTTCGCCTTGAGGAGATGATGGAGATAGGCGCGCGAGTAATCGCGCGCGAGACCGTATGGGCTTTCGGGATCGAGCGGGCGCGCATCGTCGGCATGGCGCGCGTTCCTGAGATTGACCGCGCCGAACCGGGTGAACGCCAGGCCGTGGCGGCCGTTGCGCGTCGGCAGCACGCAATCGAACAGGTCGATGCCGCGCGACACCGCCTCGAGCAGATCCTCGGGCGTGCCGACGCCCATGAGATAGCGCGGGCGATCCTCCGGCAGCACCGGCGTCACCAGGTCGAGCAACGCCAGCATCACTTCCTGCGGCTCGCCGACCGCGAGCCCGCCGATCGCGTAGCCCGGAAACGAGAGGTCGATCAGCACCCGCGCGCTCTCGAGGCGAAGATTCACGTCGGTGCCGCCTTGCACGATGCCGAACAGCGCCCGATCTTTGGCGTGCTCGAAGGCGCGCTTCGATCGCTCCGCCCAGGACAGCGACAGCCGCATGGCGCGCTCGACCTCCGCGCTCGCCGCCGGCAGCTTGATGCATTCATCGAGCTGCATCGCGATGTCGGCGCCGAGCAGATCCTGAATCTCGACCGCGCGTTCCGGCGTGAGCGCCACCATGGCGCCGTCGAGATGCGAGCGGAACGTGACGCCGTTGGCATCGAGCTTCCGCAGCGGCGAAAGCGACATCACCTGGAAGCCGCCGGAATCGGTGAGGATCGGATGCGGCCAGTTCATGAACCGATGCAGCCCGCCGAGCACGGCGATGCGCTCGGCGCCGGGCCGCAGCATGAGATGGTAGGTGTTGGCGAGAACGATGTCGGTGCCGAGCGCGCGCACCTCGTCCGGACGCACCGCCTTGACGGCAGCCTGGGTCCCGACCGGCATGAACGCCGGCGTGCGCACATTTCCGTGCGCGGTCTCGATCTCCCCGAGCCGCGCCCCGCCGTCGGTTTTCTTCAGCTGGAACGAGAAGCCGGGCATGGCACGGTCAGCCACGGGTTTCGAAAAATCGCCCGACATGATCACGCGCCCCGGAGCAGCAGGCAGGCATCGCCATAGGAATAGAACCGGTATCCGGCGTCGATCGCATGGGCGTATGCGCGTTTCATCACGTCGAGGCCGGCGAAAGCCGCGACCAGCATGAACAGGGTCGAGCGCGGCAGGTGGAAATTCGTCATCAGCGCGTCGACGGCACGGAATCGGTACCCCGGCGTGATGAACAGCGAACTCTCGCCGGAGAACGGCTGCAGCACGCCGCGCTCGTCGCAGGCACTTTCCAGAAGCCGCAGCGAAGTGGTGCCGGCGGCAACGATGCGGCCGCCGCCGCCGCGGGTCGCATTGAGCGCCTGCGCGGCGGCCGCGCTCACCGAACCCCATTCGGGATGCAGCTTGTGCTGCTCGGTATTCTCGGCCTTGACCGGCAGGAACGTGCCGGCGCCGACGTGGAGCGTCACGAACGTGAGCCCGATCCCGCGCGCTTTCAGCTGCGCGAGCAGCGCGGCGGTGAAATGCAGCGCGGCGGTCGGCGCGGCGACCGAACCCTCGTCGCGGGCGAACACGGTCTGATAATCCACGCGGTCGCGCGCATCGGGCGCGCGGCGCGCGGCGATATAGGGCGGCAGCGGCATGTCGCCGCGCTCCTCGATCGCCTGATCGAGCACCGGGCCGTGAAACGCGAAGGCGAGCGTCGCTTCGCCGCCTTCGCGGTGCTCCACGGTCGCGTCGAGCTGGCCGAGAAAGCACACCTTGCCTTCTTCGCCGAAGCGGATGACGTCGCCGGGCGCGGCTTTTTTCGCCGGCCTCAGGAACGCGCGCCAGCGCGAGCCGTCGAGCCGGCGGTAGAGCGTCGCCTCGATCCGCGGCTCGGCACCCTTGAGCAGCCGGCCGTTGAGCCGCGCCGGAATGACCTTCGTGTCGTTGAGAACGAGCCGATCGCCGACCCGCAGCAGACCGGGCAGCTCGCGCACGAAGCGATCCTCGAACGGCAGGGAGGGCCGGATCACCAGGAGGCGCGCAGCATCGCGCGGACTTGCTGGCCGCAGCGCGATGCGGTCGCGCGGCAGCTCGAAGTCGAACAGGTCGGTGCGCATGAGCTCTTTTCCCTCCCCGTCAGGGGAGGGTCGGCAAGACGCGAAAGCGTCGAGCCGGGGTGGGGGAATTCGCCCCACCCCACCCCGCCGCCTTCGGCGGCGACCCTCCCCGAACGGGGAGGGATACCTCACCCGCCCGCCTCGATGCGGGCGGAAACGATGCGGTCGGGGTCGCGCACCGGTTCGCCGCGCTTGATCTTGTCCACATTCTCCATGCCGGCGACGACCTTGCCCCACACCGTGTACTGGCCGTTGAGCCAGGGCGAATCGGTAAAGCAGATGAAGAACTGGCTGTCGCCGGAATCCGGATTCTGTGCCCGCGCCATCGAGACGGTGCCGCGCACGTGCGGCTCGCGGGAGAACTCGGCCGCAAGCTTCTTGCCCGAGCCGCCCGTGCCGGTCCCGGTCGGATCGCCGGTCTGGGCCATGAAGCCTTCGATCACGCGATGGAACACGGTGCCGTCATAGAACCCGTCGCGCACGAGCTCCTTGATGCGCGCGACATGGCGCGGCGCCAGATCCGGCCGCATGACGATGGTGACCTCGCCCCGCGTCGTCTGCAGGATGAGCGTGTTGTCGGGATCTTGCGTCATGGCTTCCTCGGCGGTTCGGTTTCTGTCGTTGTCTCACTTGGCGTCGGCCGCGACTTCCATCCGCACGATGCGGTCGGGATCGGTCACGGCGCCGTCGCGCGCGGGCGAGCCCTTCTTGACCCGATCGATCGATTCCATGCCGGACACCACCTCGCCGACCACGGTGTACTGGCCGTTCAATCCGGCCGCCTCGCCGAACATGATGAAGAACTGGCTGTTCGCCGAATTCGGGCTCGGGCCGCGCGCCATGCCGACGATTCCGCGGGTGAACGGCACCTTGGAGAACTCGGCCGGTAGATCCGGATATTTCGATTTGCCGGTGCCGTCGCCGCGCTCGCCGTCGCCGCTTTGCGCCATGAACCCGGGAATGACCCGATGGAACGGCGCATTGTCGTAAAAGTGCTCGCGCGCCAGCGTCTTGATGCGCTCGGCGTGCTTGGGTGCGAGTTCGGGACGCAGCCGGACGATGACGCGCCCGTATCTGGTGTCGAGGAAAATGGTGTTCTGCGGATCGAGGCCGGGCGGTACCGGCGCGGCAAACGCCGGCATGGTGCAGACGAACGCGATCATCAAGGCAATCAGGCGAGTCATGGCAGCTCCCAGTGTCAGGGGGCGGATTTGCCGGCGAATTTGGCTTTGAACCGGCGCGCGACCGCCGCCGGCACGAAGGCGGAAACATCGCCGCCCATCGCGGCGATCTGGCGGACGAGCGTCGCGGTGATCGGGCGCACGATCGGAGAGGCCGGCAGGAACACCGTCTGCACGTCCGCCGCCATCGCCTCGTTCATGCCGGCCATCTGCATCTCGTAATCGAGATCGGTGCCGTCGCGCAGGCCGCGGATCAGCAGGGTCGCGCCTTCACGCCGCGCGGCGGCGACCACGAGATCCGCGAACGTCACCGTCTTGAGCTCGCAACCCGCGGCCTCGGCCACGGGTCCACATGATTCGCCGAGCATCGCCAGGCGCTCTTCGACCGAGAAGAGCGGGGCTTTGCCCGCGTGAACCCCGATCGCGAGGACCAGCCGGTCGACGAGCCGGGCGGCCTGGCGGACGACGTCGAGATGTCCATTGGTCACCGGATCGAACGATCCGGCATAGAGCGCGGCGCGAGGCATGGGCGCGGTCTAGCCCGCTACCTTGCGAACCGCAAGGGAGCGGAAGGCATTGGCAGGAGCGTGTGACGCCGGTCACATGCTGCCGATCCCGGATCACACTAGGGTGCCTGCCAGCGAATAACGGGGTCCCCGAAACGGGACCGGGGACAGGGGGCTGAGATGCTGAAGATGGTTTCCGCCATGATCGCCGCAGCGGTGATTGCCGCCGCCTTGGTGATGGTTCCGGGCCTCAGCCAGCAGGTCGACGCCAAAACGGCGAGACACAAGGGCGATCGCCTCGATCTCGCGCTGCGGATGGCGAGCTGCCGACAGATGGCGTGGCCCTATTACGACCAGAGCTGCCGCAAGGACGGGGTGCGGCCGGTTCGCCGCGTGACTACCGACCGCATCTGAACGGCGTGCGCGCCCGGCGGTGCCCGGCGCAGATCGTAATTCGTAATCGAGTGCTTCCTTCCCCTCGTGGGGAAGGTTCGGCGGACCCCGTCGGCGTATCGGCGGCACCCGCCGGAAAACGCGAACGCCTAGAGCGACCCCCTCCCGGCGTTTCGCAACCGGCCTCCCCCCTTTTTCGGGGGAGGCCGGACTGATTCGTCAGCCGACATTTTAGCGCTCGCCGTTTGACGACGATCGGCAGCAGCTTCAAGACCACACGTTTTTTGCCGCGTTGGCCTGCGCGTTCGCCGACGCTTGCGATGAAATTACCTCATGGTGGTGAAACTCACGTCGCCCGTCGTTTCTTGTCGACGAATCGTTGCCGGAAAACCACATGGTGCTTCTGCTTTTCGGATTCCGCGTGCTTCGATTCTCCGGAACTTGCAAAACGGAGTATCCTATCTGCGTGTTCAAGCGATTCGCCGGGACCTTATACGAGGGGGCGAACGATGCTTCGAAACGCAGCTCGTGTCACATTGCTGTTCGCCGGCTTGGCTCTGAGCGCCTCGATAGCCGCCGCGCACGATTCCTGGATCAACAAGGGCGGCTATCGCAACCTGGCGGGCGAGTGGTGTTGCGGCGAGAACGACTGTGAATCGCCGGAACAGATTGCCAGCACCGGCTTGGGCTGGGTCGTCAACGGCGGCGAGTTCGTGCCGTTCAACGAAGCGACGCCCAGCCCCGACGGCAAACTTTGGATCTGCCGACGTCCCGACAAGACGCGCCGCTGCGTGTTCGGACCGCCGCCCAATTCTTGAATGATTGCCGCACGCCGTGAACGCTCGGAGATCGCCGAATCGGGCGGCTTACGCCGGCAACTCCTCGATGCTGTCGACGCGCTCGGGGTAGAACGCCAGCCGGCCGGCGATCGCCGCGACGGCAGGGAACGGCTGCTCGTAGCTCCAGGCTGCATTTTCGGCCGTGCGGCCCCCGGCCGAAACCGTGAAATAGCTCGCGTCGCCCTTGTACGGGCAATGCGTCGCGTGCTCGGTGCGGTTGAGCAGATTCAAATCCGCATCCTCGCGCGGAATGTACTGGACCGGCGGCAGCGAGGCTTCCCGGAGCGTCAGCGCGCGCCGACTGTCCGCAACCACTTTTCCGCCGAGCAGAACTCGCACCCGCTTGGGATTGGCCATGATCGATATCGGGTGGTCGCGTTCCGGAATTCGCATTTTTGCTCCAATTGCTTGCCACAGGTTGAGAGGCGCGGACCGGCGCCCCCCGCGACGAGCCCTCGTTGCGGGACAGCCTTGTCCTAAAACGCAGTGGAGACAAGCCCGATGCTCCTGTTCGCGGTAGCGCATGCGGTGCGGCTCAACGATGGCAGCTTTGCCATCCGGTCGCCGGAGTTTCCGGGATGCGAGGCGCGCAACCCGCATGTCGAACTCGCGAGAGAGCAATTCGGCGAGGCGCTGCGCGCGCGCTTGCTGGAAATGCTCGAGGCCGGCGAGGTGCCGCCGCTCCACACCTACGAGGAGCTCGGGCCGAGCTTCGCGGGCCGGTGCACCCTGCAAATTCCAGCGCCGGACCGCATGCCCGGCAGCTTCGACCGGGTGATGGCGGTGCGCGCGAAGCTTCCACCGGAGGCCGTCGAACGGCTCGAAGGCATGCGCGCGGCTCCGCCGCGCCGGCCGCACGCCAGAACACAGGACGCGCCAGCGGTACGGGATACCTCCGCGGCGGACGACGAAAGCCGCGGAAGGCTGGATCCCTCGGCGCGACTCGCTCTCGTCGCCGCTCGGCTGGCGGGACGCGATCGCCACCTGGGCTGACCCATTCTTTCGGAAGCCTGGGAGATTTCGATCCGGACATGGTCCCGAAAGGGCCGGATGCTGCCGAGATGATGCACGGGTGCCGCAATTGGGGCGATTTGCGGACGAATCCACTGCCGCCGTGCTGGTCTTGATTGACTTGCGAACCGAAATGCCCATTGAATCATCGCGCTCCAGAGGGGAGCCAAGGAGGAAAAGATGCGTGCGACTGCGGCCTGCGTGCTGGCATTGTCGGTGGGATTGGCGGCCGCGGCCGCGAGCCAGACTCTCCCGTCCGGCACCAAAAACGCTCCGGTGCCGACCCCGAACACCGCCACCGTCGGGTGCGCCAACAATCCGAACGCGCTCGGAACATCCCGCATCGTCGAGGTCGACACGACCGGCGGCCCCGGCTTCGGGTTCGAGCATTTCAAGGAGCACGATTTCCTGCGCAACAAGGAGGTCGTGCTGACGTTCGACGATGGCCCGTGGCCGAAGAACACGCCGGCCGTGCTCGCCGCGCTCGCCTCGCACTGCGTCAGGGCTACGTTCTTCCCGATCGGCAAGCACGCCACCTGGGAGCCCGGGATCCTCAAGCAGGTGGCAGCGGCTGGCCACTCGATCGGCACCCACACCTGGTCGCACGCGGATCTGTCGAAAAAATCCAAGGAAGAGGCCATTCGCGAGATCGAGATGGGCGCCAGCGCCGTGCACATGGCGGTGGGCGGACCGACCGCGCCGTTCTTCCGGTTCCCGGCGCTGCGGCATCCGCCGGAGATGGTCAAATATCTCGGCGAGCGCAACATCGCGATCTTCTCCACCGACATGGATTCGTTCGATTTCACCATGCGCAAGCCCGAGCAGGTCATCAAATCGGTGATGGGCAAGCTGGAAAAACACGGCAAGGGCATCGTCCTGATGCACGATTTCCAGCGCGCGACTTCCGAAGCAATCCCCGAGCTGCTCAACCAGCTCAAGGCAAACGGCTATCAGATCGTGCACATGGTGCCGCGGGCGCCGATGCAGACCATCGCTCAATATGACGAGATGGTGATGAAGGAAAACAAGCTGCCGACCGTGAGCTCGCGCCCGACCGAGAGCGTCATACGCACGATCAGCGAAATGCCGCGCTGAGATCGCATATTTCGCGCTAGAATCTGAATACTCGTCGTCCCGGCCAAGGACGCCCCGGATCAGGTCCGGGGAGGCTCCGCGGCCGCCCGCCGGGACGACCCATGACCACGGCGTCGAGATCCGCGGCTATGGGTCCCCGCTTTTCGCGGGGACGACCAAGTGAGCGTTTGTCGTGGTCACCGCCCCGGCGCACTGTAGTCGAGTTTCTTGCCAAGCGCCTGATCCGTCTCCTCGACCGTGAGTAGGGCCGTCGTCTTCGTGCGAACGAGCCCCGAGGCGGAGACGCCGAGCGCAATCGCCGTGGCTGCGACCGTATTCGGCAAGTCGGCGATCACGATCACATCCTGCTCGCCGAGCGCGAAATACATCGCCTCGACCTTGCCGCCGACACCTTCCACGACCTTGTGGACCGCGGCCTTGCGGCCCGATGCCTTGTCTTTCTGCAAGCCCTTGAGGCCTTCCGCAGTATAGGATGCTGCGATCATATATTTCGGCATGACGCACCTCCCGAATGTTCGCCGAAGTTGCGGTTCGCTCGCTGCGCCTGCCGGCACGTGCTGCCGCGCAGCAGACGTCCGGCCGCAGCGATGCAGAGCGGCAATGTTCTTGTTTGGATCCGTAGGTTAAACCAACGCCGGGCCGCACGCAACGAAGGCCGGCGTCAGCTCGCCGAGCGCGCAAGCATCCCGCGCTCACGCCTCGACGTCGCCGTTCTCCTCGGACAGGCGCTCGACCGAGACCACGCGCTCGTCCTGCGCGGTGTCGAACACGATCACCCCGCGGGTCTTGCGGCCCTTGATGCTGATCTCCGCGACGCCGCAGCGGATCAGCTGGCCGCCGTCCGTCACCAGCATGAGCTGGTCGGATTCCTCGACCGGGAACGAGGCGACCAGCCTGCCGATGCGCGGGCGAATGGCGCCGCTCTTCTCGCGGTTGTCCATCGCGACGATGCCCTTTCCGCCGCGGCCGGTGGTGCGATACTCGTAGGACGAGGTCCGCTTGCCGAACCCCCGTTCGGAGATCGTCAGCACGAACTGCTCCGCCGCCGACATTTCCACGTAGCGCTGCTCGCCGAGCTCGATCGCGCCGGTGGCCCCCTCCTCCGCTTCGACCTCCAAGGCCGCCTCGGCGGCTTCCTCGGGCGTTTCGCCCTGGCCGCGCCGCACCGCGCCCGCGCGCTTGAGATAGGCGGCGCGCTCCTCGGCGCCGGCGTCGAGGTGGCGCAGGATCGACAGCGAGATCACTGCGTCCCTTTCGGCGAGCGCGATGCCGCGCACGCCCATCGAATCCCTGCCCTTGAAGACCCGCACGTCGCCGACCGGAAACCGGATGCATTGTCCCTGGGCGCTGGTCAGCAGCACGTCGTCGCGCTCGGTGCAGATCTGAACGTCGACGATCGCCTCGCCATCGTCGAGCTTCATGGCGATCTTTCCGGTACGATTGACCTGGAGAAAATCCGACAATTTGTTCCGACGCACCGTGCCGCGCGTCGTGGCGAACATCACGTCGAGCGCAGCCCAGGAGCTTTCGTCCTCCGGCAGCGGCATGATCGTGGTGATGCGCTCGCCCTGCGCCAGCGGCAGGATGTTGATCAGCGCCTTGCCGCGGGCTTGCGGCGCCGCGAGCGGCAGCCGCCAGACCTTCTCCTTGTAGGCGAGGCCGCGCGAGGAGAAGAACAGCACCGGGGCGTGGGTCGAGGCGACGAACAACCGGCTGACGAAATCCTCGTCCCGCGTCTGCATGCCGGCGCGGCCGCGGCCGCCCCGCCTCTGGGCGCGGTAGGTCGAGAGCGGGACGCGCTTGACGTAGCCCAGGTGCGAGACGGTGACGACCATATCCTCGCGCTGGATCAGGTCTTCGTCCTCGAGCTCGCCCTCCTGCTCGAGGATGGTCGTGCGCCGCGGGGTCGCGAACTCGGTTTTGACGGCGTTGAGCTCGTCCTTGACGATGGTGAGGATGCGGGCGCGCGAGCGCAGAATATCGAGATAGTCGGCGATCTCGGCGGCGAGCTTGTCGAGCTCGGCCGCGATCTCGTCGCGACCGAGCGCGGTGAGCCGCTGCAGCCGCAGATCGAGAATCGCCTTGGCCTGCTCCGCCGAGAGCCGGGCGGTGCCGGCTTCGGTAAGTCGATGGCGCGGATCGTCGATCAGCGCGATCAGCGACGCCGAGGTCGTGGCCGGCCAATTGCGGCTCATCAGCGCCTCGCGGGCGGAGTTCGGATCGGGCGCGGCGCGGATCAGCCGGATCACTTCCTCGATGTTGGCGACCGCGATAGCGAGGCCGACCAGGATGTGAGCGCGGTCGCGGGCCTTGCCGAGCAGATGCTTGGTGCGCCGGGAGATGACCTCCTCACGGAACGCCACGAAGGCGCTCAGCAGGTCCTTGAGGTTCATCACCTGCGGGCGGCCGCCGTCGAGCGCCACCATGTTGGCGCCGAAGGTCGACTGCAGCGGCGTGAATCGATAGAGCTGGTTGAGGACGACGTCCGGCACCGCGTCGCGGCGGAGCTCGATGACGACGCGATAGCCGTCGCGGTCGGACTCGTCGCGCAGATCGGCGATACCCTCGATCTTCTTCTCGCGCACCAGCTCGGCGATGCGCTCCACCATGGCGGCTTTGTTCACCTGATAGGGGATCTCAGTAATGACGATCGCTTCCCGCTCCTTGCGGATGGTCTCGATCGTGAACTTCCCCCGCATGATGATCGAGCCGCGCCCGAGGTGATAGGCGCTGCGGATGCCGGCCTTGCCGAGGATGATGCCGCCGGTCGGAAAATCCGGTCCGGGAACGATGGCCATCAGGTCGTCGATGCCGAGCCCCGGATCGTCGATGAGCGCGGTGCAGGCATCGATCACCTCGCCGAGGTTGTGCGGCGGGATGTTGGTCGCCATGCCGACCGCGATGCCGCCGGCGCCGTTGACGAGCAGGTTGGGGAATTTCGCCGGCAGCACCACCGGCTCGCGCTCGCGGCCGTCGTAGTTCGGCTGGAAGTCGACGGTGCTTTTGTCGAGGTCGTCGAGCAGCGCCATGGTCGGCCTGGCGAGCCGGACCTCGGTATAGCGCTCCGCCGCGGGCGGATCGCCGTCGACGGAGCCGAAATTGCCCTGGCCGTCGATCAGCGGCAGGCGCATGGAAAAGTCCTGGGCCAGCCGCACCAGCGCGTCGTAAATGGCCTGGCTTCCGTGCGGGTGGTATTTACCCATGGTGTCGCCGGTCACGCGGGCCGATTTGTTGTACGGCCGGTCCGGCGTGTAATTGTTCTCGTGCATCGCGTAGAGGATGCGCCGATGCACCGGCTTGAGCCCGTCGCGCGCATCGGGCAGCGCCCGAGCCACGATCACGCTCATCGCGTAGTCGAGATAGGAGCGCTTCACCTCCTCCGTGATCGACACGGGGCGGATATCCGAGGGGCCTTGGTCCCCCGGCCTGGGAGTATCACTGTCGGACAAGGATGAATTCCGGAATGCTGGTTTCTACTCGACAGATATAGGCGATTCAGACCGCGCCGGCCACCCGAAAGCGGCGCGCCACGCATGTTTTTTTGCAAGGAAATTCAGCGACTTGGAAGCTATTGCGGCGATGCGCTATGGCCCACGGCTACAGCAGGCGCCGGACCGAACACGACCTCGTGCATGATGCGCCCCGGCAGGAGCGTGAACGCGCCCGCGATGACGAGGGCGCCGAGGAAAATCGACGTCATGGCGAGGCGGTGCGACGCCACCCGATGGCGATGCGCCGCCCAGACCGCCAGCGGCAGGGTGATCAGGGTGAAGATCGACAGCAGGTGAATGGGGCTCCACGGGCCCCAAAGCCGGATCTGGTGGATCAGGAACGAACTCAGCGCCACCGCCAGCATCAGGCCGACCCAGATCCAGCCGACAGTGCGATGGGGAATGGTGCCTTTCGGCGCGGCGAACTGCGCGATGCCGAGCGCGAAGGCCGCCATCGCCGCCATGGCGTGGAGCACGATCGCGGGCGGTGCGTCGAGCAGCGGCGCAAGGGTCATGGGCGCAGCCCACCAGATGCATTCGGCCGGCCGGGTACATGCGAGGCCCAGCTTTGGAACTGCCGGGAGTCTCTGGGCGGGACGTTTAACATTCCGTGTCCCGCGGAGTCATCCGCGCGCCGAGGCTTGCGGCTGCGGCGCCCCTGTGGGCTAGTCCCGCGAGGTGCGGCTCGGCATGGCGCGCCGGGCAGCTTCGGAGACGCGATACGCGATGCCCGCGCTGCCGATCGATTATCTGATCTCGACGTTCGTGACGTTGTTCGTCGTGGTCGACCCGGTCGGGCTCGCCCCGACGTTCGTCGCCATTACCCAGGGAGTACCGCTATCGGCGCGCCGCCAGATCGCCGTCCGGGCGTCCCTGATCGCCGCCGCGATCCTGATCGGCACGGCCGCCATCGGCGATTGGCTGCTCACGCGGCTCGGCATCTCGCTGCCGGCGTTCCGCATCGCCGGCGGCCTGCTGCTGTTCTCGATCGCCTCGGAAATGGTCTTCGGGGTGCGGATCGAACGGCAATCCCGCACCGCCGAGCAGGCCGTGGAGGACGTACGCCATACCGCCGCTTTCCCGCTCGCCATTCCACTGATGGCGGGTCCCGGCGCGATCACCGCCACGGTGCTGCTCGCCGATCAGGCGAATGCACGGCCCCTCTCCCTGCTGGTGCTCATCGGAATGATCCTGGTGGTAATCGGGCTGTGCTTGGCCGTGTTTCTCATGGCCAGCCGGATCGGGCCGCTGCTCGGCACCACCGCGAATGTGGTGCTCTCGCGGCTGCTCGGCGTGCTGCTCGCCGCGCTTGCGGTGCAGTTCGTGATCGACGGCATCCGCGCGGTGCTTTCCGTAACCTCGTAGCCCGGATGGAGCGAAGCGCAATCCGGGTCCGCGGTCCCGGATTATGGACCGCTTCGCAGTGCTCCATCCGGGCTACATCGACCGCTACCTCAGCCCGGCCACAGCTCTGCCATATCCTTGGGCAAAAGCTGGGGCGAGGCTCGACTGCGCCTTGACCGCCGGGCTGCCGCGGGCACATTGGCGCTCGATGGGGACAGAGGGATGAGGATGCTGCGGAAGAAAATCCGTTCTTTTGCGCTGGCGCTACTCGCCATGGCCGCAATGGCCGTGCCGACCGCGGCCGCGCCCTGCCGCAACAATACCGGGAGCTTCGAGCACTGGCTCGATGGCTTCAGGCAGGAGGCCGCGACCCAAGGCATCTCGCGGGCGACCATCTCGGCCGCGCTCGACGGCATGAGCTTCGACCAGGCCATCATCAACCGCGATCACGGCCAGGGCGTGTTCCAGCAGAGTTTCCTCCAGTTCTCCGACCGCATGGTATCGCGGGACCGCCTGGCGCAGGGTCCGCGGCTGATGCAACGGCACGCCGCGCTGTTCGCCCGCGTCGAGCAGCAATACGGAGTGCCCGCGCCGGTGCTGGTGGCGTTCTGGGGCCTCGAGAGCGATTTCGGCAGCAACAACGGCAGGTATCCGATCCTGCGCGCCGTCGCCACGCTTGCCTACGACTGCCGCCGGCCGGAGTTCTTCCGCACCCAGCTGCTCGATGCCCTGCGCATCATCGATCGCGGCGACCTCACGCCGAGCGAGATGATCGGCGACTGGGCCGGCGAGCTCGGAGCGATGCAGTTCACGCCGTCCGATTACTACAAATACGCCATCGATTTCGACGGCGACGGCCGGCGCGACCTCGTCCACAGCGTGCCGGACACGCTGGCGTCCGCCGCCAATTTCCTCGTCGGGCTCGGCTGGCGCCGCGGCGAGCCGTGGCTGCAGGAGGTGCGGGTCCCCGGTGAGCTGCCGTGGGAGGAGGCTGATCTGTCAGTCAAGCATCCGCGCTCGCAATGGGCGCGCTGGGGCGTGACCCTCGCCGACGGCAGGCCCTTGTCCGCGGACAATCTGCCGGCCTCGCTGCTGCTGCCGATGGGCCGGTTCGGTCCGGCGTTCCTCGCTTACCCGAATTTCCAGGCGTTCCTGGGCTGGAACCAGGCATTCGTCTATTCGACGACCGCGGCCTATCTGGCCACGCGGCTTGCCGGCGCGCCGCCGATCCACCGCGGCAGCGGCACCGTGGTGCCGCTGAGCTCCCCGCAGATGCTTGAGCTGCAGCAATTGCTGGCACGGCGGGGCTATTTGTCGGGCCAGCTCGACGGCAAGCTCGGGCTGATTACCCGCGCCGCGGTCCGGCAGGCGCAGTTGAAGCTCGGCATGCCGGCGGATTCCTACCCGACGGCAGAGCTCATCAATCGCCTGCGCGGGCTGTGAGCCTTGCTCCGGCCACCTCTCCCGCTTGCGGGGGAGGTCGACACCGCGAAGCGCGTCGGGAGGGGGCCCCCTCCCCATCCCTCCCCCGCAAGCGAGGGAGGGAGTCGCGCGACCGCGCGGTCCGGTGAACGCCGGTGCTTACTCCGCCAGGAAATCCGCGATCAGCTGGTATTGCGCCGGCACGTTGAGCGCCGGGGCGTGGCCGCAGCCGGCGATCACTTCGAGCCGGCAGCGCGGGCCGCGTCGGGTCATCTCGGCGGCGACCGCGGGCAGCAGCAAATCGCTGCTCTCGCCGCGCAGGCACAGGGTCTTGGCGGCGATCTGGTCGTAGTCGCCCCATTGGTCGTAATCCTCGGGATGCAGCCGGAACTGCATCACCATGTTGGGATCGTAATGCGGCGTGACTTGTCCGTCCTCGGTGCGGCGCGTCGAGGTCTCGGCGAGCCGCCGCCACTGCGCGTCGCTCATGTACCCGAACGGCTTGTAGATCGTGCGGAAATAGGCCTCGAGCTCACTCACCGTCGCGAAGCGCGGCGGATCGCCGGCGTAGGAGCGGATTCGCTCGACCGCGGCGTCAGCGATCTTCGGCCCGATATCGTTGAGCACGAGGTGCGAGATGCGGTCCCGGAGCGCTCCGGCCGCAACCTTCATGCCGATCGCGCCGCCCATGGAGGTCCCGATCCAGCGCAGCCGACCGATTCCAAGTTGGTCGACCAGTCCGGCCGCCAGCGCGGCGTAAAATCCGAGCGAATATTCCTTTTCCGGCGCGGGGCTCCATTGGCTCAAGCCCCGGCCGATGGTGTCGGGACAGACGACGCGATAGCGGTCGGCGAGATGTCCGGCGAGATCGTCGAAATCGCGGCAGGTGCGGGCGAGCCCGTGCCACATCACAACGACGTCGTGCCCGCGCTCTCCCCATTCGACATAGTGCAGCTCGCGGTCGAGCACCGTGACGTATTGCGAGGTCATGCCGGTCATTTGCGCGCCGCGAGCTTGCCAACGATGCCGGCGGGAAAGAAATAGACGCTGAGCACGAACAGGACGCCGAGCCACAGCAGCCAGCGATCCGGATCGAGCAACTGCGGCAGCACCGGCAGCCCCGCCGCGGATTTGCTCACGGCGCCCATCAGTGCCTGAAGGTAATTCTCCGCAAGAATGAAGATGGTAGCGCCGATCACCGAGCCGTACAGCGTGCCCATGCCGCCGATCACCACCATCAGCAGGATGTCGAGCATGATGTCGAAGCTCAGCGTCACCGCCGGCCCGGTGTAGCGCAGCCACAGCGCGGCCAGCACGCCCGCCAAGGTCGCCATCGCGGCGGAGAGACAATTGACGATCGAGCGATACACGATGGTGCGATAGCCCAGCGCCTCGGCTCGGAACTCGTTCTCGCGAATGCCCTGCAGCACCCGCCCGAACGGAGAGTTCACCACGCGCAGCATGCTCAGGAACAGCACGAGCGCGCTCGAGAACACCAGATAGTAGGTGATGACGCGACCGTTGATCGAGAACGCGCCGACCTCGAGCAGGCTGTAGCCGGGGCGCAGGATGCTTGGAACCCGAAAGGTACGGCCGTCCTCGCCGCCGGTCAGCCAGCTGAGCTGCGATGCCAGGATCGCGAAGGCGCTGGCGACCGCAAGCGTGATCATGGCGAAGAAGATCGCCCGCACCCGCAGCGAGAACAGCCCGATGAGAAGCGCCAGCAGAACCGCGAGCACGAGCCCGAGCACCGTGCCGATCAACACCGAGGACCACGTCGGTCCCCAGGTATAGAGCGCAAGTCCGGCGCCATAGCCGCCGATGCCGAAGAACATCGTGTGGGCGAAGGAGACGATGCCGGTGTAGCCGAGCAACAAATCATAGCTCGCGGCGAGCACGACGAAATAGCAGATCTTCGCCGCCACATTGAGCGACTGCGTCCCCGGAAACAGGAAGGGCGCGGCCGCCAGCGCGACGAAGATGACGAGCAGCGCGGCGGAAAGCATCCGGCTCTGCGGCGGGTCGCCCGACAGGATGGCGCGGAACATCGTCATCGGTTCGCCACCGGATAGAGGCCGCGGGACCGCCACAGCAGGATCAGCACCATCAGGATGATGTTGGATCCGAGCGCCACCTTCGGCGCGAGAAAGCCGGCGTAATTGGCGGTGACCGCCACCAATAGCGACCCGAGAAAACAGCCGCCGATCGATCCGAGCCCGCCGATGATCACCACGATGAATACCAGGACCAGCACTTCCATGCCCATGCCCGGGGTGAGCTCCTCGCGGTAGAACGCCCACATCACGCCGCCGAGCCCGGCGAGCGCCGAGCCGGCCGCGAACACGCCGACGAACAGCCGGCGGATGTGATAGCCGAGCGCCTCGACCATCTCCCGGTTCTCGACGCCGGCGCGGATCAACAGGCCGATTTTCGTGCGGTTGAGCACCAGCAGCATGCCGGCGAACACCACGAGACCGACGACCACGGCGATGACGCGGTAGCGCTCGATGGCGACGTCGCCGAGCACGATGGCGCCGCGGAACGCGGTCGGCAGCGGAAACGCCAGCTGGACCGGTCCCCACAGCACGATGATGAGCTGCTGGGCGACGATCATGCCGCCGACCGTGACCAGGATCTGTTTGAGGTGCTGGCCGTAGACCGGCATGATGATGATTCGTTCGAACGCCCAGCCGAGCAGGCCGGTGGCGATCATCGCCAGTGCGATCAGTGCCAGCAGCGCGACGGTGTTGAGCGCGAGCGAATCCGCCTGCAGCAGTCCCGAAAGCGGCACCAGCAGGATCGCAGCGACATAGGCCCCGACCGAGATGAAGGCGCCGTGGCCGAAATTGAGCACGTCCATCAGGCCGAACACCAAGGTGAGACCCGACGCGATGATGAAGATGATCATGCCCATCGCGAGGCCCGCCGCGGTCAGTGTCGCCCAGGTCGACGGCGAGCCGATCAGCGGCAAGGCGGCGAGCGCCAGCAGCGGCAGGAGCAGCAGCGGCGCCCAATCGTAGTGCCGGCGTTTCGCCAGCTCGCCCGCGTCGATGTCGGTCATTGATGCGAATCCAGGCTCAGCCCCAGCAGCCGATGCTGGAGATCGCGATCCTCGGCAAGCTCCGCCATGGATCCGGAGTGGATGACGCGGCCGTTATCCATCACCGCGACGCTGTCGCCCAGCGATTTGGCGAACATGAAATTCTGCTCGACCAGCAGGATCGTTGCCGCGGTCTCTTTGAGCTCGCGAAAGGCCGCGACCATGTTGACGATGATGGCGGGCGCCAGCCCCTTGGTCGGCTCGTCGATCAGGAACAGCTTGCGCGGTTCGATCACGGCGCGCGCGATCGAGAGCATCTGCTTCTGTCCTCCGGACAGAAAGCCGGCCGGCAGCGACCAGAATTTTTTCAGCGCCGGGAACAGCCCGAACACCCAGCGCAGGCGCGCATCATCGATGTCGCCGGAGCGCGCCGCGAGCAGCAGGTTCTCGCGCACGGTGAGATCCGCGAAGATCCCCATGTTCTCCGGCACGTAGGCAATGCCCGCGCGGGCGATGTCCGGGGTCGGCCAATCGGTGATTTCGGCGCCGTCGAACCGCACGCGGCCGGCGGAGGCCTGCCAAAGCCCCATGATGGTCCGCAAGGTCGTGGTCTTGCCGGCGCCGTTGCGGCCGAGCAGCATCGTCAGCCCGCCGCGCGGGACCGCGAGCTCGACGCCCTGCAGGATGTGATATGGGCCGATATGGGTGTTGACGCTCTCGAGCTGCAGCAGCGGCGCGGTCTCAGACATTGGCGGCACCGAGATAGGCTTCCTGCACCACCGGCGAAGCGATCACGGCTGCGGGCTCGCCGTCTGCCACCAGCTTGCCGTTGTGTAGCACGATGATGCGGTCGGCGAGCGAGCGCACCACGTCCATCTTGTGCTCGACCAGCAGAATGGTCCTGTCGCCGCGCGCCTTGATCTCGTGAATGAGATCGAGGATGACCGGCACCTCGTCGACGCTCATGCCGGCAGTGGGCTCGTCGAACATGAAGATGGTCGGGCGCAGCGCCAGGAGAATCGCGACCTCGAGCTTGCGCTGATCGCCATGCGGCAATAGCCCGGCCGCGACGTGGCGGCGCTCCGTGAGCGCCACCTGGCCGAGCACGTCCTCCGCCTCCTCGATCAGCTCGACGTGCGAGGTCCAGGTGCGGAACAGGTCGAGCCCGACCCGCCGGCGGCTCTGCACCGCAAGCCGCACGTTCTCGCGCACGGAAAGATGGGGAAACAGGTTGGTGAGCTGGAACGCGCGGCCCAGGCCCAGCCGCGCGCGCCCGGAAGCCGCCATGCGGGTGATCTCCGCGCCGGCGAAGATCACCTGCCCGGCGGTGGGCCGCAGCTGTCCGGAGATCAGATTGAAATACGTGGTCTTGCCGGCGCCGTTCGGTCCGACGATGGCGGTCAGGGTGCCCGGCGAGAAGGCGCAGCTCACCGCATCGACGGCAACGTGGCCGCCGAAGCGGATGGTGAG
>DASWCW010000051.1:0-7530 GCA_036395835.1 Xanthobacteraceae bacterium | reverse complement strand
CGCTTTCAACCGGAACGCACCGTTCTGTTCGTGCACGGCGCGACCTATCCGGCGCACACATCCTTCGATCTCCAGCTCGGCGGGATGTCCTGGATGGATTACATTGCCGCGCGCGGATACGACGTTTATCTGTTGGATCTGCGCGGCTACGGCAAGTCGACCCGGCCAAAGGAGATGGACGACAAGCCGGAGGCCAATCCTCCCATCGTCCGCGGTGACGTCGCGGTGAAAGATATCGGCTCGGTTGTCGATTTCATTCTCAAGCGCCGCAACATTCCACGACTGAATTTGATCGGCTGGTCCTGGGGCACGACCTTGATGGCCACCTACACCAGCCAGAATCCCAAGAACGTCGAGCGACTCGTGCTGTATGCGCCGGTTTGGATCCGCACGACGCCGTCTCTGGTCCAGGCCGGCCCGGGCCCGCTGGGCGCCTACCGGACCGTGCGCCGCGAGCAGGCGCTTGAGCGGTGGCTCACCGGCGTCCCGGAGGAAAAGAAGGCGACGCTGATCCCGGCGGGATGGTTCGATGCCTGGGCCGACGCGACTTGGGCGACCGATCCCGTGGGTGCCAAGATGAATCCACCCCTAGTCCGCGCGCCGAACGGCGGCGTCCAGGACGGCGCCGAGTACTGGTCGGCCGGAAAGGCGTATTACGATCCGGCGAAAATCGCGGTTCCGACGCTTCTGGTCCAAGCGGAATGGGACCGCGACACGCCGCCCTATATGGCGCAGACGCTGTTCCCCCTGCTCGTGAACTCGCCCGGCAAGCGCTACGTGCTGCTCGCAGAAGGAACCCACACGATCGTCATGGAGCGGAACCGGCTCAAGCTTTTCGAGGCGGTTCAGGCGTTCCTCGACGAAGCGACGGGATCGTAGGCGGCTGGGCGGCGGACGCGCTCGGGAGGCGGCAGCGAAGTGAGGCGGCACGGGCTCGTCCGCGACCGGTTGACACTCCTTCGCGCGCTCTCTTAAATCCTGCCTGCTTCCCGTCGTACTGTCGGAAGAAACTTGGTCGCGCGCCCGCCAAGGGGGCGCGCAGGGCGCTTAGCTCAGCGGGAGAGCGTTCCCTTCACACGGGAGAGGTCGTAGGTTCAATCCCTACAGCGCCCACCAGTCTTCGCGGCTGCAACGCAGCCGGAAGACTGGCCGTAGAAAAAGGTGGAGGTGCAGCATGCCAACCGCGCTAGTGGTTGAAGATGAAGTGTGGGTCGCTGGCGAAATCCAAGAGTGTTTGGAAGCGCTGGGCTTCGCGCCCGTGCTGGTAGCGAGCAATGGACAGCAGGCGCTTGAGCATCTTGGACAGAAAAATGCGACAAAGATCGATCTCATGACGCTGGATCTGAAGCTGCCGGAGGGACCCCAAGGCGGGCATGTTCTGGAAGCCGTGCCGGAAGACAAAAGCATCAAGGTCATCATTTGTAGTGCCCATGACCCGATGAAGTTCATCGGTGATGACAAGATCTACAGAAAAGCCACCGCGACGATTCGAAAGCCGTTCACGCAAGAACAGCTGAAAAGCACTGTGTTGGGGATCCTACCTGAGCTCACGCCAGATTTTTATCCTACGGGATAGTATCGGACCCGCCTTTGCGCGCCGTTCGCTAATGAAACTGGCAATATTGGGCGAATAGGATATATGCTGGCAGGAGCATCGCGGCTCCCGAGTCTCGAGCTCTGGCCACGGCGCTTCGGGCCCGCAGGAGGCAAAAAATGCGATCGATCTCGCGGATGCAGATGTGGCGCGCTTCCACCATCGTGCCTGATGTCCTGCTCGGGACGGGCCTGATCGGTCTCGATGTCGTTGCGCGCCTGATGCCGCATGCGCCCAATTTCACGCCGTTCGCGGCGAGCGCGCTGTTTGCGGCTGCGGTGTTCCGCACCCGCATGCTGTCGCTGGCGGTGCCGCTGCTTGCCCTGACGCTGAGCGATTCCATTCTGGGATTCGATGAGTGGCGGGTGATGAGCGTCGTTTATGCGGCAACCGCGCTGCCCGCACTCATGATTCTTTCTTTGCGCCGGGTACCGTCTCCCGTTGCGCTGCTTGCGGTTGCCGCCTTGTCGTCGGTTGTTTTCTTTATCTCGACGAATTTCGCCGTCTGGGCGTTCGGCACGATCTACCCGCACGATTTCGCCGGCCTCGCCACATGCTATGTCGCCGCGCTGCCGTTCTTCCAGAATACTTTGAGCGGCGACCTGTTCTGGACGTTCCTGTTGTTCGGCGGATATCAGCTGGTTCGGATCCTGCTCGCCGGCATTCGACGTGGTTTGCCGAGTGCCGCCGCGTAGCGCGCAACCGACGGCCCCCGCCCTATCGGGCTCGCCTGGGCGGAGTCCCCGGGTTCCGGCGCGGGTGTGATCCCGATCCTCAGCCTTGCCGCGCCGGAGGGTCGCGCGACATTCGCTGAGCGGCGAGCTCGTCGAGATATTCCTGCCAATAGCGCTGCTGATTGCGGCCGAGCTCGTGCAGGTAATCCCAGCTGTAGATCCCGGTCGAATGCATATCGTCGAAGGTGAGCCGTACGGCATAATTGCCGACCGGTTGCACCTCGAGAATCTCCACATATCTCTTGCCCGGAACGGTCTTGCGCTCGTGCGGCGAATGGCCCTGGACCTCGGCGCTCGGGCTCTTCACGCGGAGGTATTCGGCCGGCAGGAGGAAGCGCTCGCCGGTGTCGAAGCTGACCGCGAGAGCCGTGCGGTCCTTCGGGAGCCTGATTTCGGTCGGCCAGGTCATGCAGGGGCCTCGGCGGTTGCGACGCCCGGTCGCTTTCCAAGGGGCCGCATGGCATATTCAATGCGGATCCTGAAAGGCTCAAGGGGCGGCGGCCGCCGGCCGGCTGCCCGCGGGCCGAGGAGACGGGAATGGATCTTGGCAGTTTCGCGCCGGTGCAAGCGCCGTTGATCGATCCGTTCGGACGCAGCATCACCTATTTGCGCGTCTCGGTCACGGACCGGTGTGACTTCCGCTGCGTCTATTGCATGGCCGAGAACATGACGTTCCTGCCCAAGCGCGATCTGCTCACGCTCGAAGAGCTCGACCGGCTGTGCGGCGCCTTCATCGCCAAGGGCGTGAGGAAGATCCGGCTCACCGGCGGCGAGCCTTTGGTGCGGCGCGGGATCATGACGCTGTTTGCCTCGCTCTCGCGCCATCTCGCCTCCGGCGCGCTCGGCGAGCTCACCTTGACCACCAACGGCTCGCAATTGCCGAAATTTGCCGGCGAGCTCGCCGGTCACGGCGTCAAGCGCATCAATGTGTCGCTCGACACGCTCGATCCGGAAAGATTCCGGGCGATCACCCGCTGGGGCGAGCTCCAGCAGGTGCTCGACGGCATCGCCGCCGCCCGTGCTGCCGGAATGGCCGTCAAGATCAACGCCGTGGCGCTCAAAGGCGTCAACGAGGACGAGCTCGGCGACCTCCTCGCGTGGGCGCACGGCCGCGGCATGGATCTCACCCTGATCGAGGTGATGCCGCTCGGCGATATCGGCGAGGGGCGGCTCGAGCAATATCTGCCGCTCTCGATGGTGCGGGCGAGGCTCGCGGAGCGCTACACGCTCGAGGAAATCGACTACCGCACCGGCGGTCCGGCCCGTTACGTGCGCGTGAAGGAGACCGGCGGCCGGCTGGGCTTCATCACGCCGCTCACTCATAATTTCTGCGAGTCCTGCAACCGCGTCCGGGTCACCTGCACCGGCACCCTGTTCATGTGCCTCGGCCAGGAAGATGCCGCGGATCTGCGCACGCCGCTGCGCGCTTCGGAGAGCAACGAGGCGCTGCATGCGGCGATCGACGAAGCCATTTCGCGCAAGCCCAAGGGGCACGATTTCGTCATCGATCGCCGGCACCGCCGCCCGGCGCTCGCCCGGCACATGAGCGTCACGGGAGGCTAGTCTAGCTCCTATGCCTCGATAACGATGCGCGGGGCGGTCCGATCCGAGCCGCGCGTCTTGCCGAGCTCGGTCCAGACGTTTTTCGCGATGTCCCGGTAGACCGCGGCTTGCGGCCCGTTGGGCTCGCTCACCACCAGCGGCCGGCCGGCGTCGGAGGTCTCTCGGATCTCCACATCGAGCGGCACCTCGCCCAGAAACGGCACCCCGAGCCGCTCCGCCTCCCGCCGCGCTCCCCCGTGGCCGAACACGTCGGAGCGCCCGCCGCAGTGCGGGCACAAGAAATAGCTCATGTTCTCGACGATGCCGAGCACCGGCACGTTGACCCGCCGGAACATGGCGATGCCCCGGCGCGCGTCGATGAGCGCCAGGTCCTGCGGAGTGGAGACGATGATGGCGCCCGCCAACGGCACCTGCTGGGCCATGGTGAGCTGCGCATCGCCGGTGCCCGGAGGCATATCGACCACCATCACGTCGAGCGTGCCCCACTCGACCTCGCGCAGCATCTGGGTGAGCGCCGACATCACCATCGGGCCGCGCCAGATCATCGGCGTTTCTTCCTCGACCAGAAATCCGATCGACATCACTTGCAACCCATAGCCGGTCATCGGCCTTAGTCTTGTGCCCTCGATCACCTGCGGACGCCCCCGGATGGCCAACAGCTTGGGGACGGACGGGCCATAGATGTCGGCGTCCAGCATGCCGACTTTCAGTCCGATGCCGCTCAAGCCCAGCGCCAAATTGACCGCAGTCGTCGACTTGCCGACGCCGCCCTTGCCGGACGCGACCGCGATGATGGCATTGACGCCTTCCGGCGCCTGTGCGGAGCGGGGCTGCGCGCCCGCGCGCCCGCGGCCCGGGGGAGCGGCGGCGGCCGCGGTCGGCCCGGTGCCGGCGGCGCGTTCGGCGGTGAGCGCCACCATCGCCGAGGTCACGCCCGGCAGGGCGCGCACCGCATCCTCCGCCGCCTTGCGCACACCCTCCCAGCGCTGGACGACCGCGGCGTCGACGCTGATCGAGAAGAATACTTTTCCGTCGCCGACCACGATGTCCGACAGCGTCCCGGTCGCAGGAAGCGGCGTGCCGTCGGGCGACTTCACGGCGGCAAGCCGCTCCAGAACCGCCTCCTTGGTTGCCGGCATCGGCTTCTCCTCTCCCGCCGGCCCCGCACCGAGCGCGAGGGGCCAACATAGGACCGCCGCCCGGCCGGTCAATGTCGCAACGAACCGCATCCGGGCTTCGTGGCGGCCGGGTCTCCCGGAGCGGGCCGGACCATGCTAGCGAGTGGCACCCCAAGCACGGCAGCGACGCGATCTCACGCGCGGCTCGCAAGGAGGAGATGATGGCGAAGGTAAGCTTTCTTGGTCTCGGCGTGATGGGCTACCCCATGGCCGGGCACCTCAGGAAAAAAGGCGGGCACGAGGTGACGGTTTACAACCGGACCGCCGCCAAGGCCGAAGCCTGGGTCAAGCAGCACGGCGGCCGGCATGCGCCGACGCCCCGCGCGGCGGCCGAAGGCCAGGACGTCGTCATGATGTGCGTGGGCAACGACCATGATGTGCGCGAGGTGACGCTGGGCGCGAACGGCGCCTTCGAGGGCGTGAAGCGCGGCGCGGTGTTCGTCGATCACACCACGGCCTCGGCCGAGATTGCCCGTGAGCTCCATGCCGAGGCGAAGAAGCGCGGCTTTGCCTTCATCGACGCGCCGGTCTCGGGCGGCGAGGCCGGCGCGGTGAACGGCGTGCTCACCGTGATGTGCGGCGGAGAGAAGGAGCCGTTCGCGCGGGCCGAGCCGGTGATCGCGGCCTATGCGCGCGCCTGCAAGCTGCTGGGCACCCCGGGTTCCGGTCAACTCGCCAAGATGGTGAACCAGATCTGCATCGCCGGGCTGGTGCAGGGCCTGTCCGAAGCCATCCATTTCGCCAAGCGCGCCGGCCTCGACGTCGAGGCGCTGATCGACACCATCTCCAAGGGCGCGGCGCAATCCTGGCAGATGGAGAACCGCTACAAGACCATGGCGGCGGGAAAATTCGATTTCGGCTTCGCGGTGAATTGGATGCGCAAGGATCTCGCCATTTGTCTCAGCGAGGCGCGCCGCAACGGCGCGCATCTGCCGGTCGCCGCGCTGGTCGACCAGTTCTATTCGCAAGTGCAGAAGATGGGCGGCGGACGCTGGGACACATCGAGCCTGATCGCGCTGTTGGACCGATAACGCCTATCGGGCTCGTGCCCTACCCAGCAGGCTCTTTTCCGTCCGAAAACAGGGGTTTCGCGGAGGTATTTTTGAAAATCTTTGGAGCCCAATCAAAGGCTTGATGCGATTCAATTCGCAAAAATACATCTTACGAATACAACAAATTATATTTGCAATGCTAGATTCCCCCCTATGCCCTCACACCTCCAGCGTCAGCCCGTCGCTCGCGATCAGCACGCCGCCGGCGCGCACTTCCTCGAGCTTCGCCAGCATCGACGGATTCATGTGCGTGACCATGGTCCGTCGCGCGCCGAGGGCGGAGAGTTTTTCGCGGAGCTTCGACCAATTCATGTGCCCGGCGATGGCGCGCGCGTGCTCGTAGCATTCGACGATGAACAGATCGGCGCCGGTCGCCACCGAAATCAGCGCATCCGTCCACTCCGTGTCGCCGGAATAGGCGAACACGCGCGTGCCGTCCGAGATCCGCACGGCGGTCGAGGGTGCGCCCGATTGATGCACCACCTCGAACGTCTGCACCGATAGCCCCAGAAACTCGGCCGGCGTGCCCGGAGCGATCTCGACGACCTGCCACGGAAATCGCCACGCGATCGTGGTCGATCGCGGAAAGAAGACTTCGAGCGCGGCGCTGAGACGCTCGCGCGTCCCCGGCGGACCGGCGATGAGGAGCGGACGCGCGCGGCGGCTGAGGAAATGGCCGTCCATCACCAGGAACACGATGCCGCCGAAGTGATCGCCGTGCAGATGGCTGAGCAGGACCCCGTCGATCGCATTGGGATCCACACCCTGCGCCTTCAGCGCCGGCAGCGAGGAGGCGCCGCAATCGAGCAGCACGTCGCGCCCCAACGTCTGGATACGGAAGCAGGTGTTGTAGCGCCCGCCGGAACCGAACGCGTCCCCCGAGCCGATGATGGTCAGTTTCATGCCCTGGCGCTCGGGCGCGCGGCGACCTGCGCGTGCCAGCGCCGCACGTTGGCGAGTTCGTCCGGAACTTCGAGTTTCGCCGGCTTCATGAAATCGACCGCGACGAGCCCGGTGATGTCCGCCACGCTGTAATGGTCGCCCACCACATAGAGGCGGTCCTCGAGCTCGCGATCGAGCAGCGCAAGGAAATCGATCACCCGCGGCTTGTTGGCTTCGCCCCATTGCGGAATCTGATTCTCCATCTCGCGCATCGCCGGGTGCAGATGCCGGAACACCGCGGAGACGGCGTCATAGAGGTTGAGCTCGAGGCGGCGGTTCCACATTTCGACCAACGCGGCCTCGCGGCCGCCGCGCCCGAACAGCGGCGGTTCCGGGCGCAGCGCCTCGAAATACCGGCAGATCGCCATCGATTCCGTGATCACGGTGCCGTCGTCGAGCATGAGCGCCGGCACGCGCTGCAGCGGATTGATCGCGGTGTAGACCGGCGTCTTGTGCTCGAGCGCGCC
>DASWCW010000050.1:0-2566 GCA_036395835.1 Xanthobacteraceae bacterium | reverse complement strand
GGGCGGGCCCGGCCGCCTACAATTCCAAACCCTCCAACAAGTGCTGCGGAGTGACCAGCGTGGATCCATCCGCGATCCCATCGACGCGCGCCGGGCGGAAGCGACGCTGGAAGGCCTGCACCACCTGTTGCGTCGGCAGATCGTATCTGCCGGGTCGGGCACGCCCCTTGTTTTTTCGTTGCGAGAACCACGGCGCAAGATCAAAGGTCGCGATCCTTCAAATGCGCGAGAGCCCGCGCCGCTCGATGAAACTCGTCAGCATGCGATGCGGCTCGTCGCCGGAAAAGCTCGCGCGAAAGCTCGTGATGCCGGATTGGATCGCGGCATCGAGCGGAAGCCGCTCCCACTCCCGCATCAGCGCTTTCTGGAGGCGAACCGCATTGGCCCCCGCTGCCAGAATGGCATCGATCCAAGCCTCGACCGCCCGATCGAGCCCGGCTCGAGCGACGACCTTTTCGATGAGCCCGATTTCGAGCGCCTCGGCGGCGCCGATGTTCTCCCCGAGCAGCACCAGCCGGGCGGTCTGGCCCCAGCCGATGAGCCGCGGCAGCAAAGCCGCCTCGATGACCGAGGGCATGCCGACCTTCACTTCCGGCATGCCGAACACGGCGGCATCGGACGCGACGCGCAGATCGCAGGCCGCCGCGAGTTCGACCCCCGCGCCCAGACAATAGCCATTGATCCGGGCGATGACCGGCACCGGGATGGCGCGGATCGCCGCAATGGCGTGATGCAGCTCGGTGATGAACGCCTCCGCGTGCGCCACATCCAGCCCCGCCATCGTGTCGATGTCGGCGCCCCCGATGAACGCGCGGTCACCGGCGCCGGTGACGATGGCGGCGCGCAAGTTCGCGTCCTCGGAAAGGCCCATTGCGGCGGCCGTCAACGCGCGGATCGTCGCCGGGTCGAGCGCATTCAGCTTGGCGGGGCGCTCGATCGTGAGCTGCGCGACGCGGCCGCGGCCATCGCGATCGAGAATGCGCGTTGAGACCAGATCTGCTCCCATTGACATCGCAAGCCCTCGTGCCGGCATTCTGTGGCAGCGCCCCTAGGCTATCGAGGAAGGCTCGCAATGCAATGCGGCGGGCGACGGGCAATCGCTCGAGGGCCGATCCGCGTTGCGAGGCTCAGCCGTAATGCTCGCCCGAGGATCGCCGGGACGGGCGGTAGGAATTACAAGGACGCAGCATGCGCGATGCGAAGGTTGGTAGCTTTGGAAAGCGATTGCGAATTGGGAGGTATTCATGCCCGTGAACAAGGCACATGACGAGTTCTACATGCTCGATCTGGAAGGCGGGTGGGAGGTTCTCGGCGGCTATCCGTCCGGCATCCAGCAAAAGATCCTGTCGGGAGTGCTGGACGAAACCAACAAGCGGGGCAGCCGCACGCGCCTGCTGCGCATCGGTCCGGGCGTTTTCACGCCCCAGCCGTTCGTGCACGATTATTGGGAAGAAGTATTCCTGGTCGCGGGAGACCTCACCGTCGGCAACGACGCGAACGGCAAGGGCGGAACCAAATTCGAGCCGTTCACCTACGCGTGCCGCCCGCCGGGCGCGCACCACGGCCCGTTCCGCTCGGATCGCGGCTGCCTCATCTACGAGATCCACTATTACGACCCGCCGTGACGGCCGGCGGATACGCCCAGGGCCAATGGCCCTGGGCGACGGCAAGCTTCAGGCGTGGATCACCAGCCCCAGCGCGGCCCTACGCCGATTCCGATGCCGATCCCGGGCCCATAAATCCCGACCCCGGGTCCGTAATACCCGCCGTAGTAACCGGGGTAGCCGGAATACGGGGAGCCGTAGTAGCCGCCGTAATACCCCCGCTCAACGCAAACCCGCCGGCATCCGGGGCACGGCCGCCGGCAGACGAGGACGACCGCTTCGCTCAGACTGGTCTCCGCGGCAGCGGCGCGAACTGCGGAGGCGCCGCCCGTCGTCATGGCCTGGGCGCCGCCGATCGCCAGAAAGGACAGCGCCGCCGTGATCGCCCCCGACGCCGCGGTCGTCAGAATCAATTTTCGCATGGCATTTCTCCCTTAGGTGGACAGTCGGTCGCAGGAAGCCAACCGCCGGACCGATCAAGTTCGACGATCGTGGTTTGTTCCTCGCACGAAATCAAGTTGGCCGCCCGACCTGCGTCGAGCGTGGTTAACATTCGCTCGGCGCGGTTGCGTATCGTCCCATTCGAAATACCGGGTCGAAGCGTTCATTCGGCCCGTCGGCCGAAGCTCATTCGGAACGCCGTCGATGGGCGCGCCGGCTGCGCGTCGAGCCATGGCGGCGTAGCGTTCGTTCGCCCGAGCGGCGCGAGCTGCTGGGCGGGATTGCCCAGTGGCGATGGGACGATCTGGGGACGTGGAACGTTGAGCTGCGGCGTGACCTGCGGCACCGGCGGCGGCGGAACTTGCGGCGGCGGCGTGGACGGTGACGTGCTTCCATGCTGGGGCGCGAGCTGCTGGGCGCCGGCGCGCGTGCCCATAATCATGGAACACGCGAGAGCGGCGCCGAGCAGCGCGATGAACTCCCGGCGCCTCATTCGATCACCTCGTCGGCGAGGGCGAGCA
>DASWCW010000049.1:0-19333 GCA_036395835.1 Xanthobacteraceae bacterium | reverse complement strand
GAAAGAAACCCGTAGCCCGGATGCACCGCGTCGGCGCCCGAGCGCTTGGCCGCCGCGAGGATCGCGTCGACGTTGAGATAGCTGTCCCGCGCCGGGGCCGGTCCGATGCGGACCGCCTCGTCTGCCGTCCCGACGTGGGGCGCGTCGGCATCGGCATCACTGAACACCGCGACGGTGCGCAGCCCCAGATCCCGCGCGGTCCGCGCGATCCGGCAGGCGATCTCGCCGCGGTTCGCGATCAGGATCTTGGTGAAGCGCATATCACCCGTCATTCCGGGGCGCCGCGAAAGCGGCGAACCCCGAACCCATGAACACCGCAAATGGCGGCCTGACGGCGTGCATGGATCCCGGGCTCCCTCGCGGAACCTGCCCCGGACCACGATCCGGGGCTCGGGCCCCGGGATGACGAAGCGCGCGTACGCACGATTTCGTCATCATCCGTCCACCTTCATCGCCCACGCGGGCTTGCGTTTCTCGACGAACGCCTTGGTGCCCTCCCGTCCCTCGGGCGAGCGCGCTGCGCGCACAAAGCTCTCCGCCGCCTGATCGAGCAGCTCGGAAAGCGGCGCGGGACCCGCGGCGCGCAGCATCAGGCGCTTGGTCTCGGCCACCGCTTCCGGCGCGCACTGCAGGATCTGGTTGATCGCATCCGTCACGGCCGCGTCGAGCGCTTCGGCCGCTTGGACGGCGAGATGCGCGATGCCGACCTCGCGCGCCTGCGTGCCGGTGAGCCGGGCGCCGGAGACGCCGAACCGCCGGGCGGCGGTGAGCCCGATCCGCCGCACCACGAACGGCGAGATTGCCGCCGGCACGACGCCCAGCGTCACTTCCGTCATGGCAAAACGCGCGTCCTCGGTCGCGATGGTGACGTCGGCGACGCAGGCAAGCCCGAAGCCGCCGCCCATGGCATAGCCTTCGACCGCCGCGACCACCGCCTGCGGCGCGGAATTCACCGTTTCCAGCATCAGGCCGAAGCGGCGGTTCGATTGCTGGAGATCATCGCCCGCGCCCGCCGGCGGCGCTTGCGTCACGACCGCCATGTTCTTGATGTCCGCGCCCGCGCAGAACGTGCCGCCCGCGCCGCGCAGCACCACGACGCGCACGCTGCGATCGTCGCGGATCGCCTCGAACGTCGCCGATATTTCCTGCACCATTCGCCCGCTCAGTGCATTGCGCGACTCCGGCCGGTTCAGCCACAGCCGGAGCACCGGGCCCTGCGCCTCGAGCTTGATGTGCGCGGTGTCGGGAAGCTCAGCCATCCTTGCGCTTTCGCTCCGCGACGTTCGAGGTGCCCGGCAGCGTGCCCATCAGCTTGCAGATGATGGTGAGCATGATCTCGTCCGACCCGCCGCCGATCGAGCCTAGCCGCGAATCGCGATAGGCACGGCTCACCGGCGTCTCGTTCATGAACCCCATTCCGCCCCAATATTGCAGGCAGGCGTCGCTGACCTCGCGGCCGAGCCGGCCCGCCTTGAGCTTCGCCATCGAGGCGAGCCGCGTCACGTCCTGCCCGGCGACGTAGAGCTCGCAGGCGCGGTAGGTGAGCGAGCGCAGCAGCTCGATCTCGGTCGCGAGCTCGGCGAGCCGGAAGTGCACGACCTGATTGTCGAGAATCGACTTGCCGAAAGCCCGGCGGTTGCCGGCATATTCGATCGTCTGCTCGATCAGCCGTTCCCCGCTTTTCAGCGCCTTGGCGGCCGCCCACAGCCGCTCCTCCTGGAACTGCAGCATCTGATAGGTGAAGCCCCTGCCTTCCTCGCCGATGCGGTAGCGCTGCGGCACTCGCACGTCGTCGAAGAAGATCTGCGCCGTGTCGGAAGAACGCATGCCGAGCTTGTCGAGCTTGCGCGCGATCTCGACGCCCTTCTCTTTCATCGGCACGCAGATCAGACTCTTGTTCTGGTGCACGGCCCCGTCGGACGTGTTGGCGAGCAGACAGATCCAGTCGGCCTGGGTGCCGTTCGTGGTCCACATCTTGCCGCCGTTGATGACGTAATCCCCGCCGTCCTGGCGCGCGCCGGTCTTGATCGAGGCGACGTCCGAGCCGGCGCCGACCTCGGATACGCCGAGGCAGGCGACGTAATCGCCGGCGATCGACGGCGCCAGAAATTCGCGCCGCACCTCGTCGGAGCCGAAGCGGGCGAGCGCGGGCGTCGCCATGTCGGTCTGCACCCCGATCGCCATCGGCACGCCGCCGCAATGGATGTTGCCGAGCTCCTCGGCCATCACCATGGCGAACGAATAATCGAGCCCCTGGCCGCCGTACTCGACCGGCTTGGTCAAGCCCAGAAAACCGAGATTGCCCAATTTCTTGAACAGCTCATGCGCGGGAAAAATGCCGGCTTCCTCCCATGCATCGACATGCGGGTTGATCTCCGCGGCGATGAACTTTTGCAGGCTGCGGCGCAGCTCCTCGTGCTCGGGCGTGAACATCATGGGCGAAACTCCTGGCTAACCGCGTCGACGGCGCGTGATTCCGCGGCGCGTCGAAGGCGCGAAAACCCGGAACCCAGGACACCAATCTGTCGAAGACGGCGTTGACGGTGGCCATGGATCCGGGGTTCCCTCGCTTCGCTCGGACCCCGGAATGACAGGGCTGGGACGCATGGAAACACGTATCACATCCTCCCGACCCCGAACGTATTCGGCTTGAGCGGGCGGATCTCGGCCTCGCGGCAGATCGAAAGGCACAACGCGAGCACCTTGCGGCTGTCGCGCGGATCGATCAGTCCGTCGTCCCACAGCCGCGCGGTCGCGTACAATGCCATGGATTCGCCGTCGATCCGCCGGATGATGTCCTGCTCCATCGCCTCGAGCTTTTCCCGCTCGACCGGCTTGCCCTCGCGTTTGAGCTTCTCCTCGGTGACGATCGACATCACTCTCGCGGCCTGCTCGCCGCCCATCACCGCGATGCGGTTGTTGGGCCAGGCGAAAATGAAGCGGGGATCGTAGGCGCGCCCGCACATGCCGTAATTGCCGGCGCCGAAGGACGCGCCGATGTGCAGCGTGATCTGCGGCACATTCGCGTTGGCGACCGCCTGGATCATTTTCGAGCCGTGCTTGATGATGCCGTCCTGCTCGGCCTCGCGCCCGACCATATAGCCGGTGGTGTTCTGCAGATAGACGATCGGGACATTGGCCTGGCAGCAGATCTGGATGAACTGCGCCGCCTTGGCGGAGCCGTCGGCGTCGATCGGACCGTTGTTGCCGATCAGTCCGACCGCATGGCCCTCGATCTCGGCATGGCCGCATACCGTGTGCACGCCGTAGAGCGCCTTGAAGTCGAGAAAGTCCGAATCGTCGACCACCCGCGCGATCACCTCCCGCACGTCGTAGGGCTTGCGGTAGTCGACCGGCACCACGCCCGCGAGCTCGTCGGCCTCGTAGCGCGGCTGCTGGAACGCTTTCTCCGCTCGGACCGGCAGCTGCTGATTCCAGGGCAGCTTCGCCATGATGTCGCGGGCGATGCGGATACCGTCGCCATCGTCCTCGGCCAGATATTCGCCGAGGCCGGATATGGTCGCGTGCATTTCCGCGCCGCCGAGTTCCTCGTCGCCGGCGATCTCGCCGGTTGCGGCGCGCAGCAGCGGCGGGCCGGCGAGGAACACCTTGGCCTTGTTGCGCACGAGGATCACGTAATCGGAGAGGCCAGGCAGATACGCCCCGCCCGCCGTGGAGGAGCCATGCACGACCGTGACCTGGGGAATGCCCGCAGCCGACATGCGTGCCTGATTGGCGAAGCCGCGTCCGCCCTCGACGAACATCTCGCCCTGATAGAGCAGGTTGGCGCCGCCGGATTCGACGAGCCGCAGCATCGGCAGCTTGTTCTCGAGCGCGATCTGCTGGACGCGGAGATTCTTCTTCACTCCCATCGGGGTCGACGTGCCGCCCTTAATGGCGCTGTCGGAGGCGGCGACGATGCAGCGGACGCCTGAGACATAGCCGATGCCGGCGATGCCGCCGCCGGCCTGAATGCCGCCGCGGCCGTCGTCGTCGTGCATGCGGTAGCCCGCGAGCGTCGAGAGCTCGAGCCAGGGCGCGCCGCGATCGAGCAGCAGCGCGACGCGCTCGCGCGGCAACAGCTGGCCGCGCGTGCGAAACAAATCGCGCTTGGAGTTGGAGGCATCGCGCACCTTCTGCTCGAGTTCGCGGAACTCGGCGATGAGCGCCAGCATCTGCTCCCGGTTGGTGCGGAAGCCCTCGGAGTTGCGGTCGATGCGGGTTTGCAGCATGGGCATGTGGATTGCGGGAAATCAGTCGCGCAAAACTTTCGGCGTCTCCGCGAGCGGAAAGCCGTTGAAGGCAGGCGCGGGTTGCTTGTGCTTGGGCAGCGGCCGGCTCGGCCGCGTCATCGGCACGGCGCCGTCGACGCGCAGCGTCGCGCCGCTGATGAAGGCGGCGGCTTCCGAGAGCAGGAACACGATTGCGGCCGAGACCTCGCTCTCGGTGCCGATGCGCGCCATCGGGCTCAAGTCCTTCAAGTTGCGGATGTGGTCGCGCATCGCGGCCGGATATTTGTCCATGCCGGAGGACGCGATCCAGCCCGGCGCCACGGCGTTGACCCGCACGTTCGCGCCGGACCATTCGAGCGCCGCCGTCTCGGTGAAATTCACCATGCCGGCCCGCGCCGCGCCGGAATGACCCATTCCGGGCATGCCGTTCCACATGTCGGCGACGATGTTGACGATCGAGCCGCCGTGCTCGGCCATCCATTGGTTGTAACACCCGCGCGCCATCAGAAATCCGCCGGTCAGATTGTTTCGCACAACGGCGTCGAACCCCTTCTGGCTGATTTCGGCGAGCGGCGCCGAGAATTGCCCGCCGGCGTTGTTGACGAGGTGATCGATCCGGGAAAATCGCGCGAGAATCGCCGCGATCGTCTGCCGGACCTTCTCTTCCTCGCGGATATCGCAGCCGAACGCTGCGGCCTCGCCGCCGGCTGCGGCGATCTCGGCCGTCACCGTCTCGAGCTTTTCGACGGCGCGGCCGAGCAGCGCCACGCGGGCGCCGAGAAACGCCAGCTCGTGCGCGGTGCAGCGGCCGATCCCGCTGCCGCCGCCGGTCACGACCGCAACCTTCTCGGCGAACAGGCCCGGGCGGAATACGGAATGATAGGCCAACGGCTCGGCCACTCGATCCTCCCCACGCAAGCTGTTCCTTGTCGCGGCCCGTTGCAGATGGGCAGAATGCTCGCTTTTACGTAGTCTCAACATGAACCGCGCGGGCGCAAGCTGCAACTGCGGTCGCCGAAGGCCGGATATCAACCATAACGGCTGTCGAATCATCGCGGGAGCGCGCCATGACCGGCTATGAGACGTATCGGACCATTTCCATCGAGCGCCGCGGGCGCATCCTCATGCTCACGCTCGACCGGCCGGACGCGCTCAATGCGGTGAATGCCGAGTTGCACGCCGAGCTCGCCCGCATCTTCACCGATGTCCGGCACGATGCGGAGGCGGATGTCGTGGTCCTGACCGGCCGCGGCCGCGCGTTCTGCGCCGGCGGCGACATCGGCTGGATGCAGGCGGCGATCGACGATCCGGCCTTGTTCGAGGAGACCGCGCGCCAGGCGAAGGAGATCGTGTTCGGCCAGCTCGATCTCGACAAGCCGCTCCTCTGCCGGCTCAACGGCCACGCCACCGGGCTCGGCGCTTCGCTCGCGTTGCTGTGCGACATCGTCATCGCGCAGGAAAACGCCAAGATCGGCGATCCGCATGTGCCGGTGGGGCTCGTGGCCGGAGACGGCGGCGCGCTGATCTGGCCGCAGCTCGTCGGCTACGCCAAGGCGCGGCATTACCTCTTCACCGGAGAGATGATGACCGCCGCCGAGGCCGAGCGCCTCGGCCTGATCACGCGCGTGGTACCGGAGGCCGAGCTTGACGTGGCCGTGTACGGCCTCGCGGAGCGGCTCGCGGCGCTCCCCCGCAAGGCGCTGCAATGGACCAAGGTGGTGACGAACTTGCCGCTGAAAGCGCTGTTCCAGGCGCATTTCGATGCCGGCGTCGCCTACGAGATGATGTCGAACGCGACGGCCGACCACCAGGAAGCCGTCGCCGCCTTCCGCGACAAGCGCAAGCCGGTGTTTTCGGGCAGGTGATGCGCGCGCGCTTTACCTCCCTTTAGGGGAGGTCGGCTCGCGTCGTCGACGCGAGCCGGGTGGGGTCCCATAACATCACACCCGCGCTTCGCGCGCGACCCTCCCCTCCGGGGAGGGAAAAGCGAGCGTTTCCATTTGCCGACTGCCGACCTAGACTGCCGCAAAATTTGGGAGGAACGATCGTGCTGGAAATTGCCGGCGTGCCGACGGTCGCCGACATCGTCCGTCGCCATGCCATGGCGCGCCCCGAGGCCATCGCCATCCATTTCGAGGGGCGAAAGATTACCTACAGGGATCTCAATCGGCGCGCCAACCAGGTTGCCAACGCGCTGATCGCCGCCGGCATCCGACCGCAAGCGCGCATCGCGGTCCTGGCCAAGAACGGCCCGGCGTTCTTCGAGCTTTGGTTCGGGGCCGCCAAGGCCAATGCGGTGCTGGTGCCGATCAACTTTCGGCTCGCCCCGCCGGAGATCGCCTTCGTGGTGAACGACGCGCAGGCCGAGCTGCTGTTCGTCGGCGCCGATTTCTACGGCGCGGTCGAAAAGATCGCGCACGACCTAAAGCATGCGCGGGCGATCATCGCGCTCGACGGCAAGCATCCCCAATGGGCCGATTATACGGCCTGGTCGGCGCGTGCGTCCGCGGCGGATCCGGGCTTGCCGATCCTCGCGAGCGACTGCGCGGTTCAGATGTACACCAGCGGGACCACCGGTCATCCCAAGGGCGCGCAGCTCAGCCACGCCAACCTGCTCACGCTGTTGCCCGGCGCGCTGCGGCAGTTCGGCCGCTGGCACGAGGGCGACGTCAGTCTCGTCTGCATGCCGCTGTTTTCATATCGGCGGCAGCGGCTGGGCGCTGGTCGGCCTCTATGCCGGCGCGCAGAACGTCCTGGCGCGCGAGTTCGACCCGCCCGCGATCCTGCAGCTGATCGCCGAGTTCGGCGTCACCAAGGCGTTCTTCGTGCCCGCCATGATCCTGTTCCTGCTCCAGGCGCCGCAATGCGCGAACACGGATTTTTCCTCGCTCGAGCTGATCGCCTATGGGGCTTCGCCGGCGCCGATCGAGCTGCTGCGCAATGCGCTGAAAACGTTCGGCTGCGAATTCGCGCAAGTCTATGGACTGACCGAGACCACCGGCGCCATCACCTACCTGCCGCCCGAGGACCACAGCGAAGATGCGACCGAGCGGCTCAAATCCTGCGGCAAGCCGATGGCCAGCGTGGAGATCAGGATTTTCGATGCCATGGGGCGCGAGCTTGCGCCGGGTGAGGTCGGCGAAGTGGTCTGCCGCACCCCACAGATCATGCTGGGCTACTGGAACCTGCCGGAAGCGACGCAAGCCGCGATCCGCGACGGCTGGTTCCACACCGGGGACGCCGGCTATATGGACCGCGACGGCTATCTCTACATTTACGACCGCGTCAAAGACATGATCATTTCCGGCGGTGAGAATATCTATCCGGCCGAGGTCGAGAACGCGCTGTTCGGACATCCGGCGATTGCCGACGTGGCGGTGATCGGCGTGCCCGACGCGAAATGGGGCGAAGCGGTCAAGGCGGTGGTCGTGAGGAAGCCGGGCGCCGCAGTGTCCGTACAGGAATTGATCGAGTTCGCGCGGGCGCGCATTGCGGGCTTCAAGCTGCCGAGCTCGATCGATTTCGTCGACGCGCTGCCCCGCAATCCGTCCGGGAAAATCCTCAAGCGCGAGCTGCGCAAGCCCTATTGGGGCGATCAGGACCGCCAGGTGCACTGACGAGTCGCAACAGGAGAGCTCGCCATGCATCCGCGCGAACGTCTCGAGTATTCGCCGATCGAAGCGAGGCCGCCGCTGCGATTACCGGACGGCGTGCGACTGGTGCTGTGGCCGGTGCTGGCGCTCGAGGAATGGGATCTCGCGCGGCCGATGGCCCGCATGGTGATCTCGCCGCCGCAAGGTCAGCCGCTGCTGCCCGATCTTCCCAACTGGAGCTGGCACGAATACGGCATGCGGGTCGGATTTTGGCGGCTCAAAAAACTGCTGCAGCGGCTCGGAGCAACGCCGACCGTGACGCTCAACGCCAAGGTCTGCGAAACCTATCCGCAAGTCGTGAAGGCCTGCATCGAGGCCGGCTGGGAGCTCAATGCCCACAGCTATGACCAGGTGCCAATGCACAAGCTCGACGACCAGCGCGCGGTGATCCGCAAATCGGTGGACCTGATCGAGAAGTTTTCGGGCAAGCGCCCGCGCGGCTGGTTCGGCCCGGGGCTCACCCAGACCTTCGATACGCTCGATCATTTGGCCGAAGCCGGAATCGAATATATCGGCGATTGGGTGCTCGACGACGAACCCGTGACGCTCAAGACCGCGCACGGGCCGGTCGTCGCGCTTCCCTACAATTTCGAGATCCACGATATCGTGCTGATGGCCCTGCAGCATCATCCTTCCGACATGGTATATGCCCGCGCGCTCGATCAGTTCCGGGTCCTCTACGGAGAATCCGCCGAGCGCGCGAAAATCATGGCGATCGCCATGCATCCGTATCTCTCCGGCGTGCCGCACCGGATCGCGCACGTCGAGCGCACGCTCGAAGCCATTCTCGAGCATGACGCCGTGGTCGCCTGGAACGGCGCGAAAATTCTCGACTGGTATTTGGCCCAGCAGCAACAGCGAGCTTGAGCGCGATCATGCCGCTTTCTTCGCACTCCCTCTCGGCCTTCGTGCCGCATGATCTTCAGGCCCCCATCGCGGGCGCCGCAACCGGGCCGCTCGCCGGGCTCACCTGCGCGGTCAAGGACATGTACGACATCGCGGGCTATCGCACCGGCGGCGGCAGCCCGGACTGGCTCGCGGCCGCGAGCGAGGCCAATTCGTCGGCCGCCGCGGTGCGCCGGGTTCTCGACGCCGGCGCAACCCTCATCGGCAAGACCATCTGCGACGAGTTTTTCTTCAGCGTGACCGGCGCCAATGCGCATTACGGCACCCCGGTGAACCCGCGCGCGCCGGGTCGCCTGCCGGGCGGCTCATCGAGCGGATCGGCCGCCGCAACCGCGGCCGGCGCCTGCGATTTCGCGCTCGGCAGCGACACCGGCGGCTCCGTGCGCGTGCCGGCGAGCTTTTGCGGCGTCTACGGTATTCGTCCGACCCATGGGCGCGTGCATCTATCGGGCGCCATGGCGATGGCGCCCTCCTTCGACGTCGCCGGCTGGCTCGCCAACGCACCGGGGGTGTTTCGCCGGGTCGGCCAGGCGCTGCTCGAGGGCACGTCGCATCCGGCCAAGATCGAAGCGCTGATCGTGCTCGAGGATGCGTTCGAGCAGGTCGATGCGCCGGCCGGGGCCCTGCTGCGCTCGGCGCTCGCCGCCGTCGCCAGCGATTTGCCGGCGCCCAAGCAGGCTCGCGTGGCGCCCGAGGGGCTCGATCCCTGGCGCGAGTGCTTCCGTGTGATCCAGGGTTTCGAGATCTGGGGCATTTACGGCGAATTCATCGAGCGGCGGCGGCCGCGGCTCGGCCCGGGCGTTCGCGAGCGCCTCGCCTTCGCCGCCAAAGTGTCGCAACGCGATGCCGAGGAGGCGCGCAAGCTCAGGGCGCGGGCGCGGGATCAAATCCGCAGATTGGCGAAGCCCGGCACCGTTCTGGCGCTTCCGACCACGCCGGGCATTGCGCCGCGCACCGATGTGCCGGTGGACGCGCTCGAACCCTTCCGCGCCAACGTCATGCGGCTGACCTGCATCGCGGGACTGAGCGGGCTGCCGCAGGTGACGATCCCGATCGGCGCCGTCTCCGGCTGTCCGGTCGGACTTTCATTCATCGGTTGGGCCGGCGGAGACGAAATCTTGCTCGATCTCGCGGTCCGCCTGTCGCGCCACTGCGGCCGGCAGGGCTGAGGCTGCTGCTTGCGGTATTCAGGACGCTGTCATCGCCCGGCTTGTCCGGGCGACCCAGTGGTCTCGGAAGAATTGGTGCGCCGGTGGATTCGTCCGCCGCGGAATACCGGGTGGCCCGCCTGCGCGGGCCATGACAACTCACCGCGTGAGCATCACAGCACCTGGAACACGTGGTAGGTCGGTCCGCTTGCCGTGCGGGAGCCGGTCGCGACCGAGCAGATCTTGTTCATCCACTCGTAGCTCTTGGCGCCCGTCTCGAAATACGGCGTGACGCGGAAATAATACAGGCTCGGATCGACGGCCTCGCCGCGATTGAGCCGGTCGATCACTTCCTGCGGGCCATGCCGGTAACCCCGGTAGGTCATGTAGATGAGCTGCTGGTCGTGCGTTTGCATGGTCAGCCTGACATCGAGCTGCAGCACGCCGTCACGGCGCAGCAGGAGCCAATCGCCGCCGCCCGGCAGCACCTCACCCTTGAGCTTCGGCCCCTCGAAACTGCCGCCGGCGATGCGCGCGATCCGCCGCCGGCCGTAACAGGTCTCGCCGAGATCGAGCAGCGGCGGCACTTCGAGCGTGACCTTGAACAGAAACTCGGTCTTGATCTCCGGCATTGGCGCGTCCTCCCTGCGGGTTTCCGAGGATTCATAAACGCGAAGTCAATCCAACGGAAGCCGTGAGCCTCACCACTCCGCCCGCCGGGCAACGATCGTACGGTTAACGCTGGTCGGCTTCGGGCGGCCAGCACACGTTCCATTCAAGGATTGCGATCCTCAATGCCGGTGCTGACGCTCATGTGGGCCATGCTCATGCGGTGCACCGGTGTCTTGCGCGAAGGCTCTGTACTGTTCGGGACTGAGGCTGGGCAATCTCTGCACAAAAGCCACCAGATCCCAAAGCTGGCCCTCGGTGTGGGTGCTCCCGAATGCGGACATCCCGGTGGCGATGATGCCGTGCTTCAGGATCCAAAAGAGCTGTGGCGGTGTCCACCGGTGAGCCACTTCGGAAAGTTCGGGCGACTGCGGTCGAAGCCCCTGCCCCACTTCGCCGGGCTGCTTTCCCGGAGCGCCGTGACATTGCACGCACATTTCATCGAACAGGCGAAATCCCTCTCGCACATGATCCTCCGCGTCGAAGCCCGCCGGCGGCATCGTCCCACCGGCATGGGCTTTCACGGAATTCGACATGGCGGTGCCGAGAATCCATTTTACCATCCCGGTGTGATCCTTATCCGCGGCGACGTTGTACGCGCCGCTGTAGATCAGCGCGGCACCCCCGACGATGGCCAATAGGTAGGCAGCAAGGAAACCTGACACGAATTTCATTTTGAAAGCTCCTGTGGCGGGCAAGCAAGCGGTGAGCTGTGCGTCGCTCACGAGAGCTTCAAGCGAAAGAACACCATGAAGCTGGTCGGTTCGCCGCCGTAGAGGGGTTTGAGCGCGCCCGGAAGCCCGTACTTGCTGACTAAAGCGCCGATGCCGAACTTGAGATGTTCGGCGACCGGAAAGTCGTAGATCCCGCCAAGCGATATTTTGTTCACGGTGAAGATCGGCATCGGCGCAAGCGGACCGATTTCGACCGGTCCCGATGCCCTCTCCAGCAATTCGTCTTCGGCAACGCGCTCGACCCGCATGAACAGGGTGTAGGTTTGCTTGAAGATCAGCTCGCTTTCGAGGAGAAATCCGTCGAGCGTGTTGCCGGGGCGGTTCATTTTGCGACCCCAGGCGAAGGTGCTGCTCCACAACGTGTCGTCGCCGAGCATCCGGGTGTAGGTTGCGGACGCGGTCACGCGATCCTCGTCGACCTCGGGCGACAGCTGCTCCGGGGAATGCAGGCGTCCCCCGGACACCTGCAGCGAGAGCTCGCGAAAAGGATTCCAGGAGAGGCGCGCCGAGACGCTGTCGAGCCGCGGCTCCTCGATGTCGAAGCGATGCTGGTCCGGCTCGCGGCCGCGGAACGCGGATGCTTCGATTTTCCAGGTGTCCCATACGGCTCCCACGGTCACCACGCCGAAGGTGATGTGCGTGCTGTCGAGCCAATGGTGGGTGATCGGCGCTTCCGGAATGTCCATGCCGCTGGTGCGGTGCATGAACGCGGTCGGGCCCAGCGCCGGGTCGCCGGGCAAACCGGCATAGACGAACACGCTCGAATTCGGCGAAAGCTTATGGCTGTAGGAGCCGGAAAGCTCCATGAACAGATCGTGCGGGTGCTGGCGATCGATCAGCGGCGTTCTGCCGTCGGCGGTCTCGCCGGTCGCCAGCAACAGCGGATAGCCGCTCGGTCCCATGAATGGGTCGGGAGATAGCATCACCTTGAGTCCGAGCGTGTCGTCGCCCAGCGTTCGCTGCGCCATCCCCATGATCATGCCGCCGACAAAAGCCTTGTCGCCGCCGCGCGGGCCGCCCTGATGGTCGTAGACCGCATTGACGAGCGCGTGCTCCATCAGCATCCAGTCGCCGTAGGTCTGGTGCACGCCCTCGTGCGGCGTGCTGTCCGGCAGCCAGCTCGTTCCCGATCCCTCGCGGCTCATCGGGTACGGGCCGAGGAAACCCTGCATTTCCATTGTCTGATGACCTTGGTGGACATCATGCGTGCCGCCGTGCTCCATGTCGGTCGGCTTGTTGTGATGCGCGTGGGTCGTGGCGGCCGGCTTCTTGCGGCCGGCATGGGGCGTAGCGGACGGTTTCCTGGGCTTTTCCGCCGGTGTTTCGGGCTTGGATGATCCTGGCGCGGGATGCTCATGCTGCCCATGGTGTTCATGGTCGATCTGCGCGGGCGCAGGCGCCGCGTGCTCGTGATGGTCATGGTGCTCGTGATCCGTCTGCGTCGGCACGGACTCTTCGGCCAGTGTCCGGACAGGAGAAAGCAACAGGGGCATGGCGAGGACGCCACAAGCGATCAGGCGTAACGGGAACATCGGCCGTCCTCTGCAAGCTGAATGCGAATGCCCCAAACTCATTCCAGTCCTCGGGACCGGAACGAGCGCGACCACCCCTCGTGACGAGGGGTGAAGATCAGGCGCTGCGTTTGGGTATTCCGGGGTCGAGGACGACCGGACGGCCGCTGTAAGCTTCAAACCCAACTGAGAAAAGGATCGGAGCGGCGAGCAAGACGACTTCCGTGACGGGTGCGGCGGCAAGGTACGCATCGGCCATACAGAGGCCGCAGCATTTCAGGCAAATCTGCGCCGACGACGTATCTTGCTTCCCGGTATGATGGTGACGATGGCCAGCATGCGAGCCGTGGACAACCTGCTCGGCCTGGGAGCTGAACGGGCATGGCTCGTCCGGATTGCCGAGCGCGGAGCGCTCCAGCACCGCACCGAAAAATGCGAGCGCGAGGAGAGTCACGAAGAACCGGCGGGCGAGGTGACGCATGGAAGCATGATACCGAAATCGCGTGTGGTCCGCCATAGCGACCCGAGGTCGGTAGCGCGGAATGAATGGCGTGCTACGGATGCATTGCTCGTGAAAGCCTCACGTTGCTGGTTTCGGATGCCAGAACCGTGTACGCTCAGGCGTAGTTTCAACCGCTGCGGCTGCCCGTGATCATTCGCGCCATTCTCGCCGTTGTGCTCGCCTTCTCGATCGCCATGCTTCCGGCGATCGGCGGAGCGGCCGTTGCGTCGCAATCTTCGGTCTCGTCGACGTCCGTTTCGAACGGCCAGGACGGCATGCCCTGCAATCAATCGATGGACGATTGCAAGAGCTCGGCCGGCTGCGCCCTCAAATGCTTCAATTTTTCCGATGCTATCGTTCCAGAGCTGTTGCCGCCCCGATCCGATCCGGAGCCTTCATTCGTCCCCAAGGCGCTTCGCTCGCACGCAAGCAGCCCTCCATTCCGTCCTCCTCCGAACTGACTGCCGTGTGATCAGAGGTTTGCGCACGCGCGAAATCTCGCGGGGCGGGCGCAATTGTTACCATCACCGATGACGACGGAGGTCGAGAATGAGCCGGTTGCAGACGACCGCACTAGCCATGTTCTGCATGATGATCTTTGCGTTGCCGGCTTGGGCCGTGAACGGCGACGCCGGGCGCGGCCAGCGCGCGTTCGGCGCCTGTGTGGCCTGCCACGCGCTCGAGCCCAACCGCAACATGACGGGCCCGAGCCTCGCGGAAGTATGGAACCGCAAGGCCGGGAGCGTGCCGAGCTTTCCGCGGTACTCGCCGGCGCTGAAGTCCTCGGGAATCGTCTGGGACGACAGCACTCTCGACGCGTGGCTAAAGGACCCGCAGCAGCTCATCCCCGGGAACACCATGACGTTTGCGGGGATCAAGGATTCGCAGGCGCGCGCCGACCTGTTGGCGTTCCTGAAGGAGGCGACGCAGCCCGGGCGCTCCGCCCCCCAAGGAGGACAAATGGGGGGAATGCCCGGAATGGGCGGCATGGGCGGCATGATGGGCGGCGCAGCCGTTCCGAATCTCAAGAAGCTCGATCCCGAGGATCGCGTGCAGGCTGTCAGCTATTGTGGCGATACGTATCGGGTGACGACGACTGACGGAAAGACGCGCGATTTCTGGGAACGGAACCTCCGGTTCAAGACCGATTCCGGCGAGGAGGGTCCCGCGAAGGGTGCGCCCGCGCTGGTGGATGCCGGCATGATGGGCGACCGTGCCGACGTGATCTTCTCCGGTCCCGAGGAGATCAACCATTTCGTATCGAACCAATGCTGATCGAATCCGCTCGGCTCGAACGAGGAAATAGCCATGTACGACATGATGAGCGGCGGCGGCATGATGTGGGGAATGGGCGCAATCGGGTTGCTCGTCCTGATAGTTCTCATTCTTCTGGCGGCGGCGCTGATCAAGTATCTCTTCTTCCGATGAGATGCGGCGCCGAGCGCCGTGCGTACGCTGCGGCGGCGACGCAGGGATCCGGGTCGGGCATCGTGCGCCACCGATGACGGCATCCGCTCTGACCAGCGCGATCTTGCTTCCGATCGGCCTCGGGCTGGTGGGATTTGTCGAGCCGTGCTCGATCGGATCGACCTTGATCCTGGTGAAGCAGCTGGAGGGGAAGAGCGCGGCGGGCAAACTCGCGCAAATCGGCGTTTTCGCCGGCACGCGTGCGCTCGTCCTCGGCCTGTTGGGCATGGCCGCGGTCGTCGTTGGAGCGGCCTTTCTGGGCTTTCAACGAGCCGCCTGGATCGCCCTAGGCGCTCTCTATCTCGGACTTGACGCCTTGTATCTGACCGGCAGGATCGGCGCGCTCATGGTGTCTCTGGGCCCGGGCCTTGCGCGCTTGGCCGATCTGCAGGGCTCGGTCGCCCTCGGGATTGTGTTCGGTCTCAACATTCCGGCCTGTGCGGGACCGCCGTTGTTTGTCCTGCTCGCCGGGGCGGCGGCCGGGGGCACCGCCGGCGCGACGCTGGTGAGCGGCTTTCTCGAGCTCGCTCTGTTCGGTCTCGCGCTTTCCCTGCCGCTGATCGTGGCTGTGCTGTTCGCGCCGGCGCGCCGCGTACTCGACTGGCTGGCGGGATTATCCGGGCGGCTGCCGTTCTGGACCGGGCTATTGCTGGCCGCACTCGGCGCCTGGTCGATCTGGTTTGGTCTGTTCGTTCGGTTGCGGCCATAGGCGGCGCCGGATTGCCGGCGAACCGACTTGGCCGCGGTCGATTTCCCGTTCTCAACGGGAGAGGAAGCGCGTCTGCCTGCTCCGCACCTTCAGCGCTCGGCGCGGGCGAGGACGTCCATCAGTTCGGCGATCTTGCGCCGCTGCTCGGCCTTGTTTCCCGACGCGACCGCGTGCTCGACGCAATGGGCGACGTGATCGCGCAGCACCTCCTCCTCGACCCGGCGCAGCGCGGCGCGGACCGCGGCGATCTGCGTGACGATATCGATGCAGTAGCGATCCGCTTCGACCATGCGGGCGAGCCCGCGGACCTGGCCTTCGATTCGCTTGAGCCGCTTGAGGCACGGCGCCTTGATCTCGCTGCGCATGGTCGATATATACCCCCCAAGGGTATGTAGTTCAAGACTACGGACCAAGGAAGGCTGCGCGCCATGGCCAATCCCGTCCCGGTCGGGAAGCATCATCACACTGCTCATGCGCATCGACGCGAGGGGAGGTCCGTCGCGCCATCACGGGCGCCCGTCCCCGCGGGCACGATCTACACCTGCCCGATGCACCCGGAGATCCGCCAGACCGGTCCCGGCACTTGTCCGATCTGCGGCATGGCGCTCGAGCCCGAGCTTGCCGGAGAAACCGGTCCCAATCCCGAGCTCGTCGACATGACCCGGCGATTCTGGATCGGCCTTGTCTTGTCAGTCCCGGTGGTCGCGTTGGAGATGGGTGGGCATCTGACCAATTTGCACATGCTGCTCGGCGGGAATATTTCGAATTGGCTGCAATTCGTCATCGCTACTCCGGTCGTGCTGTGGGCCGGCTGGCCGTTCTTCGTGCGCGGCTGGCGCTCGGTGGTCACGCGCAACCTCAACATGTTCACGTTGATCGCGATGGGAACCGGGGTTGCGTGGGTCTACAGCGTGATCGCAACGCTCGCTCCGAACATATTTCCGGCCGCATTCCGCGGCCCCGAAGGCACCGTCGCAGTCTATTTCGAGGCCGCGGCCGTCATCACCGTCCTGGTTTTGCTCGGACAGGTGCTGGAGCTGCACGCCCGCGAGCAGACCTCGGGCGCGATCCGCGCATTGCTCGACCTCGCACCCAAGACCGCGCGCCGCGTCAAGAATGGCGACGACGAGGAAATTCCGCTCGACGAGGTCGCCGCCGGCGACAAGCTGCGGGTGCGGCCGGGCGAGAAAGTTCCGGTCGACGGCGAGCTGATCGAGGGGCGCTCCGCGGTCGACGAATCTCTGGTCACGGGCGAATCGATGCCGGTGACCAAAGAACCCGGAGCTAGGCTGATCGGCGGCACCCTCAACCAGACCGGCACCTTCATCATGCGCGCCGAAAAAGTCGGCCGCGACACCGTGCTGGCGCAGATCGTGCAGATGGCGGCGGCGGCGCAGCGTTCGCGCGCTCCGATCCAGCGGCTCGCCGACCAGGTCTCCGGCTGGTTCGTGCCCGCCGTCATTCTCGTCGCCCTGATCGCGTTCGCGTCCTGGGCCACGTTCGGTCCCGAGCCGCGGTTCGCGTACGGGCTGGTCGCCGCCGTAACCGTGCTGATCATCGCCTGCCCGTGCGCGCTCGGGCTCGCCACCCCGATGTCGATCATGGTCGGGGTCGGCCGCGGCGCCCAGGCCGGCGTGCTGATCAAGAATGCCGAAGCGCTGGAACGCATGGAAAAAGTCGACACGCTCGTGGTCGACAAGACCGGCACGCTGACCGAGGGCAAGCCGAAACTCGTCGCGGTGGTCCCCGCCGAAGGTCTCGACGAGAACGAGGTGCTGCGGCTTGCCGCGAGCCTCGAGCGCGCGAGCGAGCATCCGCTGGCGCGGGCGATCGTCGACGCCGCCGCCGCACGCAACGTCGCGCTGGCGGAAGTCGCCGAGTTCGACGCGCCGACCGGCAAGGGCGTCGTTGGCACGGTCGAGGGCCGGCGACTTGCGCTCGGCAATGCGAGATTTTTGACCGAGCTGAAGATTTCCACGGCTGCGCTCGAGCGCGAAACCGAGCGCCTGCGCCAGGACGGCGCGACCGCCGTCTATCTGGCGGCGGAAGGCAGAGCTTGCGGCATCCTCGCCATTGCCGATCCGGTGAAATCGACCACGCCGACGGCGCTTCGCGCGCTCAGCGAGACGGGCGTGCGCGTCGTCATGCTGACCGGGGATAATAAGACCACCGCGCAGGCGGTTGCGCGCCGGCTCGGCATTACGGACGTTGAGGCCGAAGTGTTGCCCGATCAAAAGAGCGCCGTCGTAGAAAAGCTCCGCCGCGAGGGCCGTGTCGTGGCCATGGCGGGGGACGGCGTCAACGACGCGCCGGCGCTCGCGGCTGCCGAGGTCGGGATCGCGATGGGGACCGGCACTGACGTCGCGATCGAAAGCGCGGGCGTGACCCTGCTCCGGGGCGACCTCACCGGCATCGTGCGCGCGCGCCGGCTCTCCGCAGCGACGATGCGCAACATTCGGCAGAATCTGTTTCTGGCGTTCGTCTACAATGCCGCGGGCGTGCCAATCGCGGCCGGGGCGCTCTATCCCGTGTTCGGCATTCTGCTCTCGCCGGTCATTGCCGCAGCCGCCATGGCGCTGTCCTCGGTGAGCGTGGTGGGCAACGCGCTTCGGCTCAGGCACGTGAGGCTGTAGGCGATTGAGCAAGCTCGTCGGGGAGATCTCCATGCGCATCGAACCCGGATCCCGCTATCCGTTTTTCCTGCGGCCGTTCTTCTGGAATCAGCAGCGCAAATACGGCGCGGTCCTGGATTCGGCGCTGGTGTGGGCACGCGTCCCGAAACTGTTCCTCGCCGTGGCATTGCTTTACGCAATGATCGACCGGCGCAAATCGCCGATCTCTCCGGTGCTGCGGTCGCTGGTCACCGTGCGGGTCTCGCAGCTCAACGGCTGCCGCTTCTGCGTCGATCTCAATTCGGCGACGTTGTCGAGGCGCGGCGTTCCCGACGAAAAAATCGGCGAGCTCGACCGCTGGCGCGACAGCCGCTCGTTCACCGAGAAAGAGCGCGCCGCCCTGGACTACGCCGAGCAGGTCACGCTGGCGCCCCAGGCCATCACCGACGCGCAATTCGCGCCGCTACGCACTCATTTCGATGAGGAGGCGATCATCGAGCTGACGGCGCTGATCGCGTTTCAGAATCTCTCGTCCAAATTCAACAGTGCGCTCGGCGTTCCGGCCCAGGGCTTCTGCCAAATTCCTGCGGTGACGAGGCAAACGAGCGAGAATCGGTCCGGGCCGCCGTGAAGAAGAAAGCCGGCCCCCGGCTGCAAAGGGTGCAGCCGTGATTACGCAGGCCGGTCGGTCGCGCCCAAGCCCGCCTCCCCCTCGACGGGAAGACGGGAGAATGCTCAAAGCGAATGGGTCGACCGGCTTGCGGCGGCCCGCTACCAGTTCTGATAATAGCCCTGGTAACCGTACCGCGGGTACTGGCCCGCTTGATATTGCTGCTCCGAGCCGGACTGGTGATGGCGCCTGACCCGGTGGTTCGACGCCACCCGTGTGGAGGCGCCCCCGAACACCGCACGGCAGCCGTCGCTCAGCCGCGGCCGCTCGCGCTTCAAGCACGCCACGATGCGGCCGACGTCCGGAATGTCACCGGAGCACAGCCGGAAAACGTCGGACATGCATGCCGATTGCTGGTCGGAACTTCCCCGGTAATCCTGCGCGAATGCGCTGCTTGCGCCGAGAAGCGAAACGGCGAGCAACACGATCGCACCGCGAAGCTTCGGCAGCCCGACGATGCCGCCCACCAGATGTTCGGATGTACCCATGACGTCCCCCTTCCGCGCCCCTTGTTAGGCCG
>DASWCW010000048.1:0-1624 GCA_036395835.1 Xanthobacteraceae bacterium | reverse complement strand
GCAGTCCGGATGGACTGCTGGCCCTGATGGGGTCCGCGAACCGAGGCCTCATCATTCGAGCGGGATCGATGTCCCGATGAACCGGCAGGCTTCTCTCGGTTGCGTCGGAACGACCGACTGTGCCATCACGCGTCATTACTCTCTCGCAAGCTCCAGCGTCGGCGCCCGGGCTAAGCCGCCAAGGCGCGAGGCTGGTATTCCTTCTGGCGCAGCATCACCGCCCAGGCAATGCGCGCCGTCTTGTTCGCCAGCGCCACGGCTACGACCAGCGGCGGCCGCCGCCTGCGAATGCCGATCACCCACGGATCGGCCTTGGTCGCCTTCGAGCGCAGCAGATTGGCGCTTGCTCCATTGATGAGCAGCCGGCGCAAATAACGGTTACCGCGTTTGGTGATGCCGCCCAGTCGGGTTTTCCCGCCGGTCGAATTCTGCCGCGGCACCAGGCCCAGCCAAGCCGCGAACTCTCGGCCCGAGCGGAACACACCGGGGTCGGCTACCGTCGTGGCAATCGCCGTGGCGATGATCGGCCCAATGCCCGGAATGCTCGCCAGCCGCTGACTGACCGCGTTCGTCTTGTGCCAAGCCATCAGCTGCTTCTCCAGCGCTGCAATCGCCGCTTCGATCTGCTCGAGCTGAGCTGCCAGCACCTGCAGCACCTGCCGCGCCACATCGGGCAGGCGCGTATCACCATCGTCGCGAACAATCGCGATCAGCTCGCCGACATTGCGCAAGCCCTGCGCCGCCACCATTCCGAACTCCGCCAGATGTGCCCGCAACGCGTTCACCAGCATCGTGCGCTGACGCACCAGCTGCTCGCGGCCACGGTGCAGAAGCTGAGCCGCCTGCTGCTCCGTCGTCTTGACCGGCACAAATCGCATCGTCGGGCGCTGAACAGCCTCGCAAATCGCTTCGGCATCGGCGGCATCGTGCTTATTGCGCTTGATGTACGCCTTCACGTATTGCGCCGGCATCAGCCGCACCTCATGGCCCAGCGCGCCGAGCTCGCGCGCCCAGTAATGCGCCGTCGCACACGCTTCCAACCCGACCACACACCGGGGAATGCGGCTGAAGAACGCCAGCACTTGCCCGCGCCGCAGTCGCTTACGCAGAACCGTCGTACCCTGCGCATCAATGCCGTGAACCTGAAAAACATGCTTGGCTAGATCCAGTCCGATTGTCGTAATCTCGCTCATGGATGGCTCCCATTCCTGGTGATTCTTCGAAACACCAGTTTGGCACGTCGATGCCGCAAGGGGGCCATCCACCCCATCACTCGATCACCTCGTCGGCGCGGGCGAGTAGCGTCGGCGGCACCTCGAGGCCGAGCGCCTTGGCGGTCTTGAGGTTGATTGTCAGAACGTATGCGGTTGGCGACTGCACCGGCAGGTCGGCAGGTTTCTCTCCCCTGAGGATGCGATCGACGTATCCGGCCGCGCGCCGGTACTGGTCGATCTGATCAGGCCCATAGGAGACCAGGCCGCCGGCGGCGACGAAGAAGCGTTCCCAGTAGACCGCCGGCAGCCTTGCGGGCCGCAAGCGCTACGATCAGTTCGCGATGAACGAGCGACAGCGGGCTCGCCGTCACGATCAGGCCGCCATTTGGGGAACGCGCGAAGGCCGTGAT
>DASWCW010000047.1:0-5949 GCA_036395835.1 Xanthobacteraceae bacterium | reverse complement strand
CCGGTAGCGCTCGTCGTCCGGATGCACGGCGACCGCGGTGTCGCCCAGCATGGTCTCGGGCCGCGTGGTCGCGACGGTGATGAAGGCGTTGTCGAGCCCCTCCAGCGGATATTTGAAATACCACAGCTGGCCCTTGACCTCGACCTGCTGCACCTCGATGTCGGCGAGCGCGGTCAAGAGCTTGGGGTCCCAATGGACCAGCCGCTTGTCCTTGTAGATCAGGCCGGCCTTGTAGAGCTCCACGAACACTTTGAGCACGGCGCGCGACAGCGCTTCGTCCATGGTGAAGCGCTCCCGCGACCAATCGCACGACGCGCCCAATCGCCTGAGCTGCCGGGTGATGGTGCCGCCGGATTCCTCCTTCCATTCCCACACGCGCTTGACGAAGGCCTCGCGACCCATGGCGCGCCGGCCCGGCTCCTGGCGCTCCATCAGCTGGCGCTCGACCACCATCTGGGTCGCGATCCCGGCATGATCGGTGCCGGGCTGCCAGAGCACGTCGCGTCCGCGCATGCGCTCGAACCGCACCAGCACGTCCTGTAGAGTGTTGTTGAGCGCATGCCCCATGTGGAGCGAGCCAGTGACGTTGGGCGGCGGAATGACGATCGAATACGGCGCCGCATCGCGGCGCTCCGGCCGGCCCGCCCGGAAGGCGCCGACCGCCTCCCAGGACGCGTAGATGCGTCCTTCCAGCTCGGAAGCGTTGTAGGTCTTCTCGATCATGCTGCGCTCGCGAAGGCCGGTAACAAGCCCAGCGGCCTTGCGGCTGTCAATGTCCGGCGAGGAGGGCAGCAATTCCGAAAGCCCCAGCCGGTTCGGCCGGTTGCGGCGCTTCGGCCGTTTTCAGCCCGGATGACCGCGCGACACGCGCTCGATCTCGGCGCGGACCAGCCGCTCGACCAGATTTGGCAGATTGTCGTCGAGCCAGGTCTTGAGCATCGGGCGCAGCATTTCTCTCACGAGATCCTCGAGCGTGCGCGCATTCTGCACCAGGACCGTATGCGCGAGCGTGCCGAAAGCGGAATTGACCGCATCGGTCGCCTCCGCCGACAGCAAAGGCTTCGGGGCTTCCAGCGCGCGCAAGGGTCCGCCGGCCTGCCGGGCGGCATGCGCGGGCGGCACCGGCGGATCCTCGAAATTCTCGTTCGCGTAGGCATCGATGTCGGAGAAAGCAGCCTCGGCATCGGGATCCGGCATGCTTTCCGCAAGACCGAGGCTGTCGGGCTCGGGCTTCGACTCCGGGTGCGCCTGCCCGACCGGCGCCGCCGGCGCCGTCTCGATCTCGTCCTGCTCGACGGGCTCAACGGGTGCGCCGAGTGAGGCGGGCTCCGACCGCTCGAGATCCGGCTCGGGCGCCGCTCGCGTCTGCGGTTTCGTCGCTTCCTCATCCGCGATGATCCGCCGGATGGAGGCCAGTATCTCCTCCATCGACGGCTCTTGGGACTTTGCCGGCTGCGTCATGCGCGCATCCTCACCACCGCGCGAATCGCGCGATCGCCGCTCCGGGTGCAGCGAATCACTCGCGCAAGATCATGGCACGGGGCAGATCGAAGGCAAGCAACGGCCTGTGGACACGACCGCGGGCACCGATCGCGCTCAGAGTCCAATTCAGCGCCCGTCGGGGTTGCGAATGCCGGTCCAGGCATCGCGCACCTGCTGATAATGGACCATCGGGTCGTAGACGCTGGTCGGCAACCCGAGCACCTGCGGCGAGAGCCTGCCCACCGCGGCGAGCAAGTTGTAGGAGGCGACCACGCGATCGTGCTGCGCGGTGACGAGCTGAACGCGGGCGTTCACCAGAGCCTGCTGGGCATTGAGCACGTCGAGCGTGGTGCGCTGGCCGACGCGGGCTTCCTCGCGGACGCCGTTGAGCGCCACTTCCGAGGAAGCGACCTGGGATTGCGCGGCCGCGATCTGAGCCTTGGCGGCCTGGACCTGGCCCCATGCCTGCACCACGGCCTGCCGCGTCTGATTGCGGACCTGATCGAGGTTGAGCCGCTGCTGCGACAGGCTCTCCTTGGATTGACGGATCAGCGAGAATTCGCCGCCGCCCTGGTAGAGCGGAACCGTCAGCTGACCTATGACCGAGGTGCTGAACTGGTGGACGATCGAGAGCTGGGGAAAGCTGGCGTACTGCACATTGCCCTGCAGGCTCAAATTCGGAAATAGCGCGCCCTCGTTGATCTTGACCTGCAGATGCGCGACATCGACGCCGTACATGGCCGAAGTCACGTTGGGGTTCTCGGAAAGCCCGTTATCGATCGCGGCGGAGAGCACCCGCGGCGAAAAGCGGTCGACCGGTGAGCCCGGGGCGAGATTGACCGCCTCGGTGCCCACCACCTGCCGGTAGTTCGCCCGCGAAGTGTTCAGGATCGATTCGGAGGCAGCCACTGCGGATTGGCCCGCGGCAAGCTGGGCCTCCGCCTGGGCCACATCGGTCCTGGTGAGTCACCGACGTTGAATCGGTCGCGAGTCTGCTTGAGCGTCTCCTCCAACACCCGCACGTTGGTGCGCTGGACCTCCAGATTTGCAGTATCGCGCAGCACGTCCATATAGGCGGTTGCGGCGGCGAGGAGCACCGTCTGCTCCATGATCCGCAGCCCCTCGCGCGCGGCCGAGACCTGGCTTTCCGCCACGCGGGTCCGGTTCGCCGTCTGAAAGCCGTTGAACAGCGTTTGGCTCACCGTCCCGGTGCCGCTGTATGGCGTGGTGGTCGCGTGGCTGCGCGCGTAGGTGTTGATGCCCTGGCTGTTGGCTCGGGTCGTGACATCGGAATATTGCTCGCCCAGCGTCGCCGTCACGCTGGCGCGCGGACGATACCCGGACAGGGCCTGCGGAACCGCCTCGTCGGTCACGCGCGCGCTGGCGCGCTGGGCATTGAGCTGCGGGTTGTTCTGGTAGGCTTGGACGAGGGCAGACTCCATCGTCTCGGCACCGCAGACCTGCGGCCAAGCTCCCACCACGCCGACGACAGCGATTGCAGCCGCCCCGATCGCTCGGCGGACGTTCCTGCTCCGCACCTTACCCACCCGTCGACGGTCCCCAACAAGTTCCGCCCCCCGGACTTGCTGTCCGGAGGTGACGGAGTACGTGCCAAGCTTAGGCGGGCGGGTAGAGTCTTGAAACCCCCGGACCCCGAGTTTCCGGAAAAAAGATGCCCGGTAGCGCTTTCGCGCCACAGTCCCGGCCCGGCAACGGGTGCAAATTCAGGGATTTCGACGCGATTTGCGGCGCGGCTAAAACACGAACTCCGGCGGCTTGGCGAAGCCAGGCAGCAGGGGCGCGGCCGCATCGAACACCGGCTGCCCCGTCACGTGTCCGGAAACCGACCGGTAAACCGTCGCCCTTCCGGGTGCTCGGCCGAACACGCATGCCAGCCGCCCGCCGTCCTTGAGCTGTCGGCACAGGCTTTGGGGAAGGATCTCTGTCGCGCCGTTGAGCAGAATGACGTCGAACGGGGCTTGTGCCGGCGCGCCCGCCGTGAGCGGACCGATCACGATCGTGACGTTCGCGGCCCCAACGCGGGCGAGTTTTTCCCTGGCGAGCGAGGCCAGGTGCGAATCTTCCTCGAGCGCGACGATGCTGCCCGCAAGCTTGCTCAAAACGGCGGACGAATAGCCGGTCGCGCAGCCGACATCGAGAACGCGATCTGTTGCCGCGATCTCCGCCTCCTGGATCAGTCTCGCCAGAACCGCGGGTTTGAGAAGATAACGCGGTGCCCGCCCGTCCTTCGCGTTGACCAAGCTCAGATCCCCGTCGGCATAGGCCAGGGCCTGCTTCTCGTCCGGGACGAAATGTTCCCGCGGCACTTCGAGCATCGCGGCCAAGACCCGCAGGTCGGTCACGTCATAGGTGCGGACCTGGCCCTCGACCATTGTCCGCCGCGCCTCGGCAAAGTCGATCATGAGCTCGTCCCGTCGAGGGCCCACACTATTCGCAGGCTTTGTGCGGCAGGGCCCTGCAAAACGCAAGGTTCCCGGTACGGCACGCGAGGAGGAAAACCTGATCGGAGCGTCCGGTTGATCCCAGCGCAGATGGAGCATGCGACGAACAGCATGGATGCGGAAAATGAAGGCAGACTTCCGGGTTGACTGCAGCGGCGGCCGGGGCTGTACTGGGGTGGGGATGAGGCATCGCAGGAGGCCGGAATGACTCTGGTCCTCATCCAGTGTCCTCGAACTGGCCGTTGCATCTCCACCGGCATCGAGGCCGACCCCGACAATTTCGATCTTGCTTTCGACGGGCCGAGGACCGTTGAGTGCCCGTTCTGTCGCAAGGAACACGTCTGGACCAAGCAAAATGCCCTGCTGGTCGACCCCGGCAAGTGGTCGGACGTGCCGGAGATCGAGGATTGTTTCATCAAGGCGGTGGAAAATTCCGAGCGGGCCGCGTCGGCGAAACGCGCCGCGGATCGTGATTTCTATCTGCGAATGGAACGAAAATGGTTGGGGCTTGCCGACGGGTTCCGGTGGATCGCCGATCTCGAACGGCGCCACGGCTGATCTGTTCGCGTGGCCGGCCGTCTTAGATTTGCGCGGCGCGGAGCGCGGATTGAGCCCTCGTACCCGGCTCCGGTCCCGCATGCACCTCCGCGAAGTCGCCGCGCAACGCCTTCAACGCCTGCCGTTCGCGCTCGATTTCACGGGCGGTGCGGAAGCCCATCTGACGCAGCACGGGAACCGGCGGGCACCAGCCCCGGAGCGCGTGCTGCAACAGAAACGCCGTCGCCAGCGCGCTGAGCAAGAGCCAGCTTCTGTTGCCCCTGGCGCCGAGCACGATGCCGGCGAAAGCCAGGGTCGAAGCATTGGCGTAGATCGCGCGCTCGACGTCCCATTCGGCATCGAGCTCGCAAAGCCGCTTGGCGATGTGCTGCGGATTGGACGCATGCCACCGCACGGTGCGTTCGATCTCGGCCTGGATGCGGCGGTCGATCTCCTCCTCGGTGGTGCGGGGGACGCGCTCCGCGCTAGTGGCGATCGTCATGGCGAGCTCCGCTTCGTGCGCCCGGCGCTGCCGAATTCAGGTCCCGGTCTTTGCCTGGGGCATCTTCGACCAGCCAACGCGCCCGTCAGCCGCCCGGTTCCGACCGCCGCGTGATGAGGCTTGATTTCCGCGCCCGCTTCATCAAGCTCCCCTCGAACCGTGTAGGAAACGCACAGGAAACGCGATGCCAGGCAAAAAACTCTCCCGGCGGGACGTGCTGATCGGTTCGGCCGCGCTCGCACTCGGGGTCGCCGAGACGCGGGTGATGGCGGCAGCGCCGCCGGCCGCCGCGATCACGCCCGAACTGATCGCCGCCGCACAAAAGGAAGGCAAGCTCGCCTGGTACACCTCGGTCGATCTTCCCGTCGCGGAGAAGATCGCCCGCGCGTTCGAGGCAAAATATCCAGGTGTCGCGTGCCGGGTCGAACGCGCCGGGGCCGAGCGGGTGTTCCAGCGCATCGGCCAGGAGTACGGCAGCCGCATCTACGCCGTCGACGTCGTCAATTCCTCCGACGCCGCGCATTTCATCGTGTGGAAGCGCGAAGGGCTGCTCGCGCCCTACGTTCCGGAGGACGTGGCGCGTTTCTATCCGGCCGAGCACAAGGATCCCGACGGCCTGTTTGCGACTTGGCGCGCCTGGCTCAGCGTGATCGCCTATAACACCACGCTGGTGAAACCAGAGGAAGCGCCCAAGAGCTTCGCCGATCTGCTCGACCCCAAATGGAAGAGCAAGATCGTCAAGGCGCACCCCGGCTACAGCGGCACCATTCTCACCGCCACTTTTCAGATGTCGCGCGATCTCGGCTGGTCGTATTTCGAGCAGCTTGCCAAGCAGAACGTCATGCAGGTGCAGTCCTCGGCCGACCCGCCCAAGAAGCTCGCGCTCGGCGAGCGCGCGATCATGGCCGACGGCAACGAGTACAACATCTTCCTGCTCAAGGAATCCGGACAGCCGGTCGAACTCGT
>DASWCW010000046.1:0-1970 GCA_036395835.1 Xanthobacteraceae bacterium | reverse complement strand
GTCGGCCGCGAGAAGTCGATCCGCGCGCTCGAAGAGGCGATGCGCGGCGACACCTTCATCCTGCTGGCGACCCAGAAGAACGCCTCGGACGACGATCCGGCGACCGACGCCATCTTCGCGGTGGGCACGCTTGCGAGCGTGCTGCAGCTGCTCAAGATTCCCGACGGCACCGTCAAGGTCCTAGTCGAGGGCGCCGCACGCGCAAAGATCCTCAAGTACACCGATCGCAGCGACTACTACGAGGCCGACGCGGTCGTGCTCGAAGACACGGTCGGAGAGCGCGTCGAGGCCGAGGCGCTGGCCCGCTCGGTCGTCACCGAGTTCGAGAGCTATGTGAAGCTCAACAGGAAGGTGCCGCCGGAGGCCGTCGGCGCCGTCCAGCAGATCGACGACTACGGCCGGATCGCCGACACGGTCGCCTCCCACCTCGCCGTGAAGATCCGCGACAAGCAGGCAGTTCTGGAGACGATGGCGATCGCCGGGCGGCTGGAAAAGGTGTTCGGCCTGATGGAGAGCGAGATCTCCGTTCTCCAGGTCGAGAAGCGCATTCGCACGCGCGTCAAGCGGGGGCTGGAGAAGACACAGCGCGAGTACTACCTCAACGAGCAGATGAAGGCGATCCAGAAGGAGCTCGGAGACGAGGAGGGAGGCGACGAGCTCGGCGAGATCGAGGACAAGATCAAGAAGACGAAGCTATCGAAGGAGGCTCGCGAAAAGGCCCAGCACGAGCTCAAGAAGCTGCGCCAGATGTCGCCGATGTCGCCAGAATCCACCGTCGTGCGCAACTATCTCGACTGGCTGCTGTCGATCCCATGGGGCAAGGAGTCCAAGATCAAGAAGAGCCTCATGCTCGCCCAGAAGATCCTCGACGACGACCATTACGGGCTGGACAAGGTCAAGGAGCGGATCGTCGAGTATCTCGCGGTCCAGCAGCGCGCCAACAAGCTGACCGGCCCGATCCTGTGCCTGGTCGGCCCTCCCGGCGTCGGCAAGACCTCCCTCGGCAAGTCGATCGCCCGGGCGACCGGCCGCGACTTCGTTCGCGTGTCGCTCGGTGGCGTGTGCGACGAGGCGGAGATCCGCGGGCATCGGAGGACTTATATCGGCTCGATGCCGGGCAAGATCATCCAATCGATGCGCAAGGCCAAATCGACGAACCCCCTGTTTTTGCTCGACGAGGTCGACAAGATGAGCGCCGATTTTCGCGGGGATCCGTCGTCGGCCCTGCTCGAGGTGCTGGATGCGGACCAGAACCACACCTTCAACGACCATTACCTCCAGGTCGACTACGATCTCTCCAAGGTGATGTTCGTGACGACGGCGAACACGCTCGACATTCCGCCGCCGCTGATGGACCGCCTGGAGATTATCCGCATTGCCGGCTACACCGAGGACGAGAAGGTCGAGATCGCGCGCAAGCACCTGATCCGCAACGTGGTCACCAAGCACGGCCTCAACGCCATGGAGTGGACGGTCGACGAGGAGGCGCTGCTCACTATCATCCGTCGCTACACGCGGGAGGCGGGCGTGCGCAATCTCGAGCGCGAGCTCTCCACCTTGATCCGCAAGGCGGTCAAGGAGCTCATGACCTCGAAGAAGGAGTCCGTGAAGGTGACCGCGGCGAATCTCTCCGACTATCTCGGCGTGCCGAAATTCCGCTACGGTGAAGTCGAGCCGAACGACCGGGTCGGCGTCGTCATAGGTCTTGCCTGGACCGAGGTCGGCGGCGAGCTGCTCACCGTCGAAAGCGTGATGGTGCCCGGCAAGGGCAAGATGACGGTGACCGGCAACTTGCGCGACGTCATGAAGGAATCGATCTCGGCGGCGGCGTCCTACGTGCGCTCGCGCGCGGTCGATTTCGGCATCGAGCCGCCGCTGTTCGATCGCCGCGACATCCACGTGCATGTGCCGGAGGGGGCAACCCCCAAGGACGGTCCGTCTGCGGGCGTCGCCATGGTGACCGCGATCGT
>DASWCW010000045.1:0-2006 GCA_036395835.1 Xanthobacteraceae bacterium | reverse complement strand
ATGCTCGGCGGCGTCCCCAAGCCGGTGCCCGCCTACAACAGCAACGGGCTCGGGCTGATGGCGCCCGAAGCGGCCGCCGACGAAGCCGAAGCGCTGCTCGAAGGCGGCTTTCGCGCGATCAAGCTGCGGCTCGGCTATCCTAGCCTCGATGCGGATCTCGCGGCAGTGCGCGCGGTCCGCCGCAGGGTTCCCGGAAACATCCTGCTGATGGTCGATTTCAACCAGGCGCTCACGGTCGCCGAAGCGATCCGCCGCGGGCTGGCGCTCGAAGGCGAGGGCATCTACTGGATCGAAGAGCCGATCCGCCACGACGATTATCCCGGCAACGCCGAGGTCGCCGCCGCGCTCGCGACCCCCGTGCAGATCGGCGAGAACTTTTCCGGCCCGCAGGCGATGGCTGCGGCGCTCGGCGCAAAGGCCTGCGACTACGTGATGCCGGATCTTGAGCGCATCGGCGGCGTGAGCGGATGGCAGCAGGCGGCGGCGCTCGCCGCGGCCGCGGGGATCGAGATGTCGTCGCACCTTTTTCCCGAAATCTCCTCGCACCTGCTCGCCGCCGCGCCCACCGCTCACTGGCTCGAATACGTCGACTGGGCCAATCCAATCCTGCGCGAGCCCGTGCGCATCGTCGACGGCGCCGCCGTTGTTCCGGATCGACCCGGATCGGGTCTCGAATGGGACGAGGATGCGGTCGAGCGCTACCGGATCGAGTAGTTCTCTCGGGCGCGAACGTGGCGATGCTTTTCAGCCCGCGAACGGGAACCTGCCGATTGTTCCAGCGTTGCCGTGCACTCGGCGTTTGATCGGGTTCATTCGAACGGATTCGCTAGGTAGTGCCCATGGCGAAAGTTTCCCAGGCCCGCAAGGCGCCCCAGCAGAGGGCCCGAACGTCACGGCCGAGCACCAAGTCGGCGCCCAAGCGGCGCGCAGCCGCCAAGCGCGAGACCACGGATGCCGTCGTGGTATGGATCGAGCGCCGGCCGTTGCAGACGCTGGCCTTGGCGCTCGGATTGGGACTCGTGTTGGGGGTGGCGTGGCGTCTGTGATCCCCATCGAAGCTACGGACAGGCCGCGCCGGTATCGATCCAGGCTTGGATGAGCGCCCCGAACATCTGTTGCGTTCCCGGCGCGGGTTGCCGCCCGGCGCCGGGATGCCAGCCCCACCCGACCAGATCATCCTGCGCCATATGCTCGTGAAGCTCGGCCAGCGTGCGGTGGCCGTTGCGCTCGGGATCCTTGAGCTGCTGGCAAATCTCGCCGAGCGTCTTTTTCTCCCATGTCATCTCCCGCGGGGCGAGCTGCCAGCGCGGATGACCAGGAATGCTGGCGTGCGGAGCCGCCAGCATCGTCACATTGGCGTCGTGGTGGCACGCGGTGCAATAGCCGCCGGGCGGCCCCATGTCCTCGGGCCCGCGCGCGGCCGCCGGAAAATGGGGATGCCGATCATCGCCCTGCAGCGCATGATCGCCCGCCGGATGGCAGTTGATGCAGCGGGGATGTTGGATGGCCTTGCCGGTGGCTGCCTTTGACCTCATTGGCGGAATCCGCCGCCGACGGCGGCGCGCCATAGCACGTACCCTAATATGATGCCCCGCCAGCCGCGATAGGCGGCCGCTGGCGGGCTTTAAGGCCTTTCCCGGTGGGGCGGGGACTGCCTGGGAGCCGGGGCCGCCCTAGGGGCTTCCCCGATGCAAAATCGCAGCGGGCGGATGCCAATTCGGTGCTCGGCAGTTGGCGGGCTTGCTACAAAGCCGCCCCATGGGGGATCGAGGAACCCAGCCCAAGCGGCTTGCCTGGATCGCCTGATCGTGGGCAATGTCTCCTGGATAACAAACCCGGATTCGTCAGACTCACCGGCCACAAGTCCCTATGAGTGCGACCATGCGAATTCCGGAGGCGAAGAGAGGGACGATAGGGGTCGATGATGTTTTGGGCCGCGGCGTCTACGGCGCCGCCGAGGCCCTTAGGCTGGTCAATTTCAAGCGGCGCCCTGATTTGACGGGGCG
>DASWCW010000044.1:0-1917 GCA_036395835.1 Xanthobacteraceae bacterium | reverse complement strand
GTTGGCGCTCATGCGGTCTTGCGCTACGCGAAGCAGAACCCCGAAAAATATCCCTGGCTCACGCAGCTTCTGGCGCGACGACCCTTCAAGGTCGTGGCAGTTGCGCTCGCCAACAAGATGGCGCGCATGGCTTGGGCGCTGTTGGCCCATGGCGGCACCTATCGGGCGCCTGCGGTTGCGGCAGCGGCGTAAGGGGTCTGGCGATGGGAGGATGAGGTTGCGTCCGTGCGTCCATGAACTGCAAGGGTGATGAAGACATTGATGCGAAACGGTCGAGACCGTCGATCGGAAAACCCGGGTTGGGTCACGCGAGGAAAGAACGCGTGCTTTTGATTGGGACCGATCAGCGGATAACGCCAATGGCCGCCTGGTGCGCCACGGGCGCGACCTGATCACGGCGACCTACGCCCACATCGGTCCAGAGGTACCGGACCGCGCCAAGCGCCTCGCCGGCAACAATCTCGCCTGCGGCAATTGCCATCTCAAGGCGGGTACCAAGAAGTTCGGCATTCCGCTCTTCGGCCTCTTCGGTGAATACCCGCGCTACAGCCCCCGTTCGGGGGCCGAGATCGCGATCGAGGATCGCCTCGACGCCTGCATGACCCGCAGCATGAACGGTCGCCCCTTGCCGGCACGCGGACCCGAAATGCAGGCGCTGGTCGCCTATGTCAAGTTTCTGTCGAGCGGAGTGCCGCCCGGCCGAGTGCTGCCCGGCCCCGGCGTCGGCAAGATGCCGGAGCTCGATCGGGCAGCCGATCGGGCAGTTGGCCTTGCCGGAAGATGTGCTCTCGTTCTGGTTCGGGGTGCCCGCCGCCAACGAAGTCGATCTCATGGCCCGCATTCTCCGCTGGTTTCGCGGGGGGGCGCAGATGGATGAGGAGATCGCGCGCCGCTTCGGACCCACCGTCGAGGCGGCGCTGCAGCACGAACTTGACGGCTGGGCGGCGACGGCGCGCGGCCGTTTGGCGTTGGTACTGCTGCTCGATCAGATGACACGCAGCCTCTATCGCAACGATCCTCGCACCTACGCCGGGGACGCGCATGCACAGGCGCTGTCGGCCGAAGCGTTCGATCGCGGCATCGATCGCGAGCTGGGCTTCATCGAGGGCATGTTTCTCGCCATGCCCATGGTGCACGCCGAAAACCTGGCGCTACAGGAGCGCGTCGCCCGGCTGGCGACCGAGCTGGACGCGCACGCGCCGCTTGAGTACCGCGTGATGACCACAATAGGGGTCGAGCAGACGGCCAAATATCTCGGCGTCATTCGCCGCTTCGGCCGCTTTCCCCACCGCAACACGATACTCGGTCGTGCCTCCACGCCCGAGGAGGTCGAGTTCCTCAAAACCTGGGCGGAAGTACAGCCGCCCAAGGCGGTGCGCCCTGCGCAGTAGCGCCCCGTAGAGCCCCGGCCTGCTTCGCGATCGCCCGCACCCGGAAATGGGCGCCGCTGGTCAAAGACGCTCTACATACCGCCGACAATCACGATCTCGAGCCGCTCATTGCGTTTGCGAGATCGTAGAGACTTCGCATTTTGCTCCCCGACATCACCCATTACCGGAGCCGGAATCGATCACGGCGTGGTGCCTAAACCCGTTCTGCTGCCATCAGTGCATAGTCACATTCGACGCGCTTGCAGCGCACGGTGCCAGCAAGACGACAAAGCTCTTGGCCGTGAAGCCGCGGCTAAAATGCACCAAATGCGGCGCGCAGCATGCCGATTTACAGCCGGACTGGTCGCAGCGGGAGCGCTGGTCTGGTTGCTCGATCTTGCCGTTTCGCCAATCTCCTAGCCGCGCCCGCAGCCGTGCTCCCACCGGCCCAAGGCTTCCTTTGGGCCCGCGTATGCTGACTTATCCTCAATGGGCGAACTGCTTTGACCAGCAGCCCGGTCCGCCGGTGATCACCAGTACCTTGGAG
>DASWCW010000043.1:0-11370 GCA_036395835.1 Xanthobacteraceae bacterium | reverse complement strand
CTGTGATTTCCAGCCGAGCTTTTTCTCCTGGGCGCCGAAGGACAGGCCCGGCGTCCCCTTCTCCACCGCCATGCAGGAAATGCCGTTCGGTCCCTCCTCTCCGGTGCGCACCATGCAGACGTAAAGGTCCGACATGCCTCCTCCGGAGATGAAGGCCTTCGAGCCGTTGAGAATGTAATGATCGCCGTCGCGCACGGCGCGCGTGTTCAGGCTCGCCGCATCGGACCCCGAGCCCGGCTCGGTCAGGCAATAGCTGGAAAAATGCTCCATCGCGCAGAGCTTCGGCAGGAATCTTCGCCGCTGCGCCTGCGACCCGAAGGCATCGATCATCCACGCATTCATGTTGTGGATGGAAACATAGGCCGCGGTCGAGGTGCAGCCCTGGGCGAGCTCCTCGAAGATGATGGTGGCATCGAGCCGCGAGAGTGCCGATCCGCCGACGTCGTCCTTGACGTAGATGCCCCCGAACCCCAGGGCGGCCGCCTTGCGCAGCGTCTCGACCGGAAAAATCTCGCGCTCATCCCACTCCCGCGCGAACGGCATCATGTGCTCGCGCGCAAACGAGCGCGCCACCGCCCGGAACGCGCGCTGCTCCTCGGTAAGCTCGAAATCCATGCGGACCCTCTCCTCCCGAAGCGATGGCGCCAAGCTACCATGGCCGCGGTGGGTAGCGCCCCGGTGGCGCGCTCCTTTCAGAGCGGCTAAAAGGAGCAAAGTCCAGGTCCGGAGACGCCAGCATGGCCATCAAATTCGGCCGCCCGATCGAGACCAGATCCCGCCTCGCGCCGATCGAAGCAAAATCGCGCGCCGGCAGCGCCGTCGAGCTCGATCTCACCTCCCGCCCGCGCCGCAACCGCCGCGCCGACTGGCTGCGGCGGTTGGTGCGCGAGCACGCGCTGACCGCCGACGATCTGATCTGGCCGCTGTTCCTGGTCGAGGGCAACGGCTTGCGGGTACCGGTCGATTCGATGCCCGGCGTCGAACGCTTGTCGGTCGACGAGGCGGTGCGCGACGCCGAGCGGGCCGCCACGCTTCGGATTCCGGCGATCGCCTTGTTCCCCTACACCGACCCCGCCTTGCGCGACGAGGACGGCAGCGAGGCGCTCAATCCGGACAACCTGGTGTGCCGCGCCATCCGCGCCATCAAGCAGGCGATCCCGGAGGTCGGCATCGTCTGCGACGTCGCGCTCGATCCCTACACCAGCCATGGCCACGACGGCCTCTTGCGCGACGGCGTCATCCTCAACGACGAGACCGTGGCGGTGCTGGTGCGGCAGGCGCTGGTGCAGGCGCAGGCCGGCTGCGACATCATCGCGCCCTCCGACATGATGGACGGGCGCGTCGGCGCCATCCGGGCCGCGCTCGACGAAGCCTCGTTCGCGGACGTCGCGATCATGGCCTATACGGCGAAATACGCCTCCGCGTTCTATGGCCCGTTCCGCGACGCGGTCGGCTCCTCCGCCACGCTCACCGGCGACAAGCGCACCTATCAGATGGATCCGGCGAACTCGGAGGAGGCGCTGCGCGAGGCCGAGCTCGACATCGCCGAGGGCGCCGACATGATCATGGTGAAACCCGGCCTGCCCTATCTCGATATCCTGCGGCGCATCCGCGACGCGTTCGGCATGCCGACTTTCGTCTATCAGGTGTCGGGCGAATATTCGATGATCATGGCGGCGGCGCAGAACGGCTGGATCGACGGCGACAAAGCGATGATGGAGAGCCTGATCGCGTTCAAGCGCGCCGGCGCGGCCGGCATCCTCACCTATTTCGCCCCGAGGGTGGCGGAGAAATTGAAAAGTAGGATGGGTTGAGCGCCAGCGAAACCCATCTCGACCGCTGCCCATGCGCGACCGGTGATGGGTTTCGCTTCGCTCAACCCATCCTGCGGCCGCGCTATCACCGCATCGCGGCGCCGGCGGCGATGCGCTGCGGCGCATAGCCGTCCGCCTCGAAGGCCGCGAGCACCCGTTGCGCATGGGCGCGATCGCGGGTCTCCACCGTGATGTCGAGCTGCGTGCCCTTGGCCGGAACGTCGAGCAACAAGCGCTTGTGCTCGACTTCGAGAATATTGGCACCGAGCTGACCCAATCGGCTGGCGATGTTCCCGAGCACGCCCGGCTGGTCGGGAATGGTCAGCCGAAACGCGATGATGCGATCCTCGCGCTCGAGCTCGCGCACCATGATGGTCGCGAGAATGCGCGGGTCGATATTGCCGCCGGTCAGCACGAGCCCGACCTTCTTGCCGCGGAACCGATCGGGCTCGGCGAGCATCGCGGCCAGGCCGGCGGCGCCGGCGCCCTCCGCCATGGTCTTTTGCAGCGTGGCATAGGCGTTCACCGCGCCTTCGAGCTGCGCTTCGTCGACCAGCACGATGTCGGCGACGAGCTCCGTGACCAGCGGCAGCGCCAGCTTTCCCACGTTTTTGACCGCGATGCCCTCTGCCAGGGTGGGTCCGCCGATCGGGCGGTGATCGCCCCTCACCGCATTCCACATCGACGGATAGAGCGCGGCCTCGACCCCGATGATGCCGATCGACGGCTTGACGGCTTTGGCCGCCACCGCATTGCCGGCAATGAGCCCGCCGCCGCCGATGGGAAACACCAGGAGCTCGAGCTCGGGGCTCTCCTCGAGCATCTCCAGCGCGATGGTGCCCTGGCCGGCCATGACCTGCGCATCGTCGTAAGGATGCACCCAGGTTAGATGGCGCTCCGCGGCGATTTTCTCGGCACGCGTCTCGCATTCCGCGAGCGTTTCACCCTCGAGCACCACTTCGGCGCCGTGGCGCTCGGTTGCCGCGACTTTGACCAACGGGGTCGCGGCCGGCATGACGATGGTGGCCGGAATCTTCAGCAGGCCCGCGTGGTAGGCGACGGCCTGGGCATGATTGCCCGCCGATATGGCGATCACGCCTCTGATTCGCGCCGCGGCCGGCAAGGTCGCAAGTTTCGCCAAGGCGCCGCGCTCCTTGAACGAGCCGGTCACCTGCAGATTCTCGTATTTTATGTGGACCTCCGCCCCGGTCAGGGCCGAAAGCCGCGGCGCCGGCAGCAAGGGCGTGCGCAGGATCGCGCCGGAAACGGCGCGGCGCGCCTGCTCAATGGCCGCGAGCGTGATCTCCACCGGCATCCTCCCAAACTTCGCCCTCAATGCCCCAATGCGCGCACGTCGCAAATCCGAGCCGGCAGCCTTTCCCGCTTCCAAGGCGTTAGGCTCGCCCCCGGCGGCTCGATTCGGCCGAGCCGCCCCTTGCGTGAATCTCCGGCTCGGCCCATTTTCGGCTGCCGAACGTAGCCGGAGGATAGCGCATCATGCCGGAAAGCGAGCCGAGGCGGGTTGGCGTCTCGTTCGAAGTCAAGCCGCATGCCTACGATCCGGCGGTCGACCCCGAGCTGTTCGAGGGCGTGCTGGCGCGCCGCGTCCTGGCTTTCTTCATCGACGTGGTCCTGATCGCCATTCCGGTGGTATTCGCCGGCCTGTTCATCTTCGTGTTCGGGCTGGTGACGTTGGGGCTCGGCTGGGCGCTCTATTGGCTGTTGAGCCCGGCTGCGGTGATCTGGGCGCTGGTCTACTACGGCGTGACGCTCGGAAGTCCGGCCTCGGCGACGATGGGCATGCGGGCTATGGATCTCGAGATGCGCACCTGGTACGGGGCGCCGCTCTATTTCCTGCTCGGTGCGGTGCATGCCATCGTGTTCTGGATCTCGATTTCGGCCCTCACCCCGTTGATCCTGCTGGTCGGGTTGTTCAACGACCGCCGGCGCCTGCTCCACGACATGCTGGTCGGCACCGTGGTCATCAACAATGAGGTGCGGGCCAACGCGCTGCGCGTATTGTCGCGCCGCGGGGTTTGAGCGTTCACACGGAGTTGGCAATGCTCGGCCAGGATCCTGATCGCAACGTCGGCAAGAAAAGCATCGCATCGTGACTCGGCACTCTCGCGACACGCCGCAATTCTATCTCACCGCGCCCTCGCCGTGCCCGTACCTCTCGGGCAAGGAGGAGCGCAAGGTCTTCACGCATCTCGTCGGCGACCGCGCTTCCGAGCTCAATGATCTGCTTACCCACGGCGGCTTCCGCCGCAGCCAGTCGATCGCCTATCGGCCGGCTTGCGAAGCCTGCCGCGCGTGCGTGTCGGTGCGGGTCATCGTCGATGATTTCCAGCCGAGCCGCAGCATGCGGCGCGTGCTCGAGCGCAACTCGGACGTGGTCGGCGAGATGCGCGTGTCGGTCCCGACCTCGGAGCAATATTCGGTGTTTCGCGGCTATCTGGATCTGCGGCATCGCGACGGCGGCATGGCCGATATGACCGTGCTCGACTATGCGATGATGGTCGAGGACAGCCACGTCGACACCCGCATCGTCGAATACCGCGGCCACGATCCGGAAGCGCACGCCGCCGGGCGCGGCAGCGGTCCGCTGCTGGGCGTCGCATTGACCGACCTGCTCAGCGATGGCCTGTCGATGGTCTATTCCTTCTTCGAGCCGGACGCGCGGGCCCGCTCGATCGGCACCTTCATGATCCTCGATCACATCGCTCGCGCCCGCGGGCTCGGCCTGAGCTACGTCTATCTCGGGTATTGGGTGAAGGGCTCCAAAAAGATGGATTACAAGGGCCGCTTCCTGCCGCAGGAACGGCTGCTGCCCGACGGCTGGACCCGGTTCGAGGCTTGACGGAGCCTGTCCGACGCGCGATGCACCGCGCTGTTCACGGCCGGCACTCACAACGAGATTGAATCCAGACCAAGGAACCGGATCATGACGGTGCGCAATCCCGCGCGCGAGCGCTTGGAAAAGGGCGAGCTGTGCCTCGGCATCGGGTTGCGCCAGGCCCGCACCGTCGACGTCGCCGCCGCGATGGCGAGCTGCGGCTTCGACTGGCTGTTCATCGATCTCGAGCACGGCACCATGCCGCTCGACACCGCGGTGCAGATCTCGGTCGCGGCGCTGACCGCCGGCATTTCGCCCGTGGTGCGGGTGCCGTCGCGGCAATATTCGCTTGCCACCCGCGTGCTCGACGGCGGCGCGCTCGGCATCGTCATGCCGCACGTCGACACCGCCGAGGAGGCGCGCGCGATCGTCGGCCATCTCAAATATCCGCCGCTCGGCCATCGCTCGATGGCGGGCGGCATGGCCTATTTCGGCTTTCGCGCCGTTCCGACCGGCGAGGCGGCGGCGAAGATGAATGCCGAGACGCTGGTCGTGGTCATGCTCGAGACGCCGCAGGCGATCGCCAACGCCGAGGCCATCGCCGCGGTCGAGGGCGTCGACGTGCTGCTCATCGGCACCAACGACCTGCTGATGGAGATGGGCTTCCCCGGCCAGTTCGGGCACGCCGAGGTCGCGCGCGCCTATGAGAAGGTGATTGCCGCCTGCCGCAAGCACCGCAAGTGGCCAGGCATGGGCGGCGTCTATGGCGAGGAGCTTTTGGCCAAATATGTCGCCCTGGGCATGCGCGTGATCATCGCCGGCAACGATCTCGGCATGCTGATGGCCGGCGCGAGCCAGCGCGCCAAATTCTTGCGCGATCGGCAGTAACCGTCAGAGTCGCGAGGCCCGGTTCACTGCCGCGCCTTGCTCTTGGGCTTCGCACGGACGACCCGCGCCTTGGTTTTGCCCGTCGAGGCTTTGGTCGCGACGCGGGCGCCTTCCTTGATTTCCACCAGGACCGCACGCAGCTCCTTCTCGCCGTCGTTCTCGGTCGCGGTCGATTGCGAGGGCAAGAGCGACACCTCGCCGGCCCTGAGCATGAGCTCGTAAGGCTGCTTGCCGGGCGGCGAGAACACCAGGGAGCCGTCGGTCAGCATGTAGACGAATTGGTACGGGTGGCCCTTGAGCTCGAACTTGCCGCCCGGCTTGACCCGCACTTCGATGACGCGCACGCGCTCGGTATCGAGCAGCACTTTGGTTGCTTCCGCATCGGCCTTGCGCTCCTGTGCGGGCGCGGCCAAGGGAAGGAGCAAGATCGCAAGCGCGAGCAAATAGCGGCGGACCATGGGCATCTCCGGCTCGGACCCCACTCAGAATGGGCGATCCGGCCAAGATAATCAAAGCTTTAGGCGGACGGGCCGACTCATGAGTTCAGCAATGGCCGGCCGATGGCAGAACCGGAACGATCCCATGTGCTTGCGCTTGGTTGCCGGAAGGGGCGTGATGCCCCATCCATGATATCCAGGTCCAGCATGGCCATCGAACAAGCGCAGCGAGCCTCGCCGGCCGGCGAACGCATTCTCGCCTGCATCGGTCCCGACCCGATCTCGCCGAGCGTGGTGCGCAATGCCAAGCGGCTTTCCAATCTGATGAACGCGCCTTGGCTCGTGGTCACGGTCGAGCGCCCGGGCCACCGCCTGGACGATGCCAGCCGGCGGCGCATCGAGGATGCGCTCAAGCTCGCCGAGACGCTCGGCGCGGAGATCAAGACGCTGGTCGGCAACGATCTGCCGGCGCAGGTGCTGCGCTTGGCCCGCTTCGAGAACGTGACGCAGATCGTGATCGGCCGGCCGCGCGCCCGGCTGCTCGGCGGGATCTTTCATCGCTCGCTGCCGCATGAGCTCCTTCGGCGAGCCGATGACATCGCCGTTCACGTCGTCCCGGGCCGCGCGGAATCGATCCGTTGGCTGCGGCGGCTGCGCCCGGCAATCGAACCGGTGCGAGGGATCATGCCTTACGTCTGGTCCACGCTCGCGGTCGCGGCCGCCGTGGGGATCGGCCGGCTGATTTCCGTGCTCGCCCCGCTTCCCAATGTTTCAATGATTTTCCTGATGGCCGTGCTGTTCCCCGCGGCGATCTTCGGAATTTGGCCGGCCATCTACGCATCGGTCGTTTCGTTTCTCGCCTACAATTTTTTCTTCATCGAGCCGCTCTACACCTTCACCGTCGCCGAGGCGTATGAGCTGTTGGCGCTGTTCGTATTCCTGGTGATCGCCGTGATCACCTCGGCGCTCGCGGGACGGGTGCGGGAGCAGGCGCGGACATCGGAGGGTCGTATGCGGTCGACCCGGCGCCTCTACGAGTTCACCCGCAAGCTTTCCGCCTTGGCACGGCTGGAGGACGTCGCCGAAGGAGCCGCCGGCGAGATCTCGAGCACGTTGGGGCGCCCTACCCTCATTCTGCTCGACGACGCCGGCGAGCTCGCGCTGCGCGCGGCGTGGCCGCCCGAGGACGTGCTCGACGCCGCCGCCATGACCGCCGCGCGCTGGTCCTTCACCCACGATGGACCGGCCGGCGCCGATACCGCAACGCTGCCGACGCTGCCGTGGTTCTTCGTTCCACTGCGAACTCCCCGCAGCCGCATCGGCGTGGTCGGCGTCGCGCGCACCGACGAGTTCGGCCCGCTGGATTCCGAGGCTCGGGCGCTGCTCGATGCGTTGGCCGACCAGACCGCGGCGGCGCTCGATCGTGCGGCCCTGACGCGCGAAATCCTCTCGACCCGCACCGCCGCGGCAACGGAGCGCACCCGCAACACCTTGCTCGCGTCGATCTCCCACGATTTCCGCACGCCGCTTTCCTCCATTCTCGGCTCGGCCACCAGCCTCATCGAGTACAGCGACAAGCTCGATCCCGCCGAGCGCAAGGATCTGCTCGGGCACATCCGGAGCGAGGCCGAGGGCCTCGACGAAATGGTCCGCAACCTGCTCGCCATCACGCGAATCCAGGAAGGCGCGCTCGAGCTGCGGCTCGATTGGATCGATCTGCGCGAGATCGCCGATCGCGTCGTCAGCGCTGCGCGACGTCGGGGCGCCTCCCAACCGTTCGAGGCAAGATGGCCCTCCGACATGCCGCTGGTGCGGGGGGATGCCGCCCTGGTCGAGCAAAGCCTGGGCAATGTCATCAATAATGCGGTGGCGCATACGCCGGCACGGACCCACGTGATTGTCGATGCCGAAGTCGAGAATGCGCGCGTCAAGCTGCGGATCACCGACGGCGGGCCGGGGATTCCCGCCGAAGTCCTGCCCCAGGCATTCGAAAAATTCGTCCGCGCTCCGCGTCCCGAAACGAGCGGTGTCGACGGCGGGCAAGGCACCGGTCTCGGCCTTGCCATTGCCAAGGGGATCATGGAGGCGCATGGCGGCTCGATCGCGGCCGAGAGCCCGGTCGCGCACGGCTGCGGCACGCGCATCGTGCTGACGTTTCCGCGGGCGGACACGCCATGACGGCAAAGACCCGCATCCTGGTCGTGGACGACGAGCCGGCGATCCTGCGCTTCCTCAAACCCGCGCTCGCGGCCAATGATTACGAGGTCGCGACCGTCGGAACGGTTGCGGAGGCGACCAAGCGCATCGCGTCCGAAGCGCCCGACGCCGTGGTGCTCGATCTCGGCTTGCCGGACGGCGACGGCAAGGAGGTCATCCGCAACGTGCGACAATGGTCCGACGTGCCGATCATCGTGTTATCGGCGCGCGACCGCGAGGGCGAGAAGATCGAGGCGCTCGACCTCGGCGCGGATGATTTCATCAACAAGCCGTTCGGCGTCGGCGAGCTGATGGCGAGAGTGCGCACCGCGATGCGCCATCGCATGCAACGTCACGCCGAGATCCCCGTGCTCCGGATCGGCGAGCTCGAGATCGACAGCGTCCGCCATCGCGTCACCCGCGCCGGCCGGGAGATCAAGCTGACCCCGAAGGAATTCGAGCTTCTGTCGCTCTTGGCGCGCCACGCCGGCGCGGTCATCACGCACAAGCAGGTGCTGGCCGCCATATGGGGCCCCGCCCATACCCAGGATACGCAATATCTGCGGGTTTACGTCGGGCACCTGCGGCAAAAGATCGAGGACAATCCGGACGACCCGCGCATCATCCTCACCGAGCCCGGAATCGGTTACCGAATTGCCGAAAATGGCTGAAAAGCCAGGAGCATAGCAAGCAAAGGCTCGATTTGTTCTTTATGGGATTTTTATAACTGACGCGCCGATTTGCCATGGAGAATTTATGCCGGTCCCCATAGGTGCGATGCGCAGAGCCAGTCGGAACCGCGCATGCCTGCGGGCCATTTCAGCAGCTCAGCGACGAGAAGAACTCTATCCCGGTGGGCATCGGCGCTCGGGGAGAACGTCGTTGCGCTGATCGTCGGCACATTGGTGCTGGCCGCGTTCCTGTGCCTTGCGGCAATCGATCCGGCCACGTGGACGTTTGAAAGCAACGCTGCGTCCCAACTTCGCAGCGAACTATGGCTTTGCCTGAGCATCGAGGACGGCGGCCCGCGTCTCGACTGTTATGACAAGCTTGCGCGTCAACCACCTCCTCATCCCGCGAAGGGCGCAAACCCGCCGCCGGGAGCCTTTGGCCAGCGGGGCGTTAGCACAAGCAGATGACGAAGAACGCCGCGGTCGCCGCCGCCCCGAGCATCCATGCTCACGCGAACGGCGAAGCCCATCCCAAGGCCGGGTTCTGGACGCTGACGCTCGGCAGCATCGGCGTCGTCTACGGCGACATCGGCACCAGCCCGCTTTACGCCGTACGCGAATCGGTGTTGGCGGCCGTCGGTCCGGACAATCCGGCAAGTGAGCCGATCGTTCTCGGAATCTTGTCCCTGATCATCTGGGCGCTGCTCCTCATCGTCACCGCGAAATACATTTTGATCCTGTTGCAGGCGAACAACAACGGCGAGGGCGGCACGCTGGCCCTGATGGCGCTCGCCAATCGCGCGCTCGGCGGGCGGGGATCGTTCGTGATTCTGCTCGGCATCATCAGCGGGGCGCTGTTCTACGGCGACGCGATGATCACCCCTTCGCTATCGGTGCTGTCCGCGATCGAAGGACTGAAGGTCGCGACGCCGGCTTTCGAACCCTACATCGTGCCGATCACGGTCGTGATCCTGATCGCCCTGTTTGCAGTGCAATCGCGCGGCACGGCCAGGGTGGCGGCGTTCTTCGGGCCGATCACGCTGGTTTGGTTCATCGCCATCGCTGCGGCCGGGATCTGGCATATTGCGCAGAATCCCGCCGTCCTGCTGGCGTTCAACCCGATCCATGGCGTGGTCTTCCTGGCATCGCACGGCATCATCGGGCTCCTCACGCTCGGTGCCGTCTTCCTGGTGGTGACCGGTTCGGAGGCGCTTTACGCCGACCTCGGGCATTTCGGCCCGGGACCGATTCGGACCGCCTGGTTATTCGTCGCCTTGCCGGCGCTCACCATCAATTATCTCGGCCAAGGCGCGCTCGTGCTCGCCGATCAAAAAGCCATCGAGAACCCGTTCTTTCTGCTGTATCCCGATTGGGCATTGCTGCCGATGGTGCTGCTGGCGACTGCGGCGACCGTCATCGCCAGCCAGGCGGTGATCACGGGCGCCTATTCGCTTACGCGCCAGGCAATTCAACTCGGGCTATTGCCGCGTCTGGAGATCCGCCACACGTCCGAAGCGCTGGCCGGGCAGATCTACATGTCGCGGGTCAACTGGCTGCTGTTGATCGCCGTGCTGTTGCTGGTCGTGATGTTCCGCTCCTCGAGCGCATTGGCTTCGGCCTACGGCATCGCCGTGACCGGAACCATGGTGGTGACGGCCATGATGGCCTTGGTCGTGATCTGGAAGGACTGGAAATGGTCGCTGCTCGCCGCGGCGGCCTTGATCGTGCCGTTCCTCATCGTCGACCTCACGTTCCTCGCCGCGAACCTGCTCAAGGTCGTGGAGGGCGGATGGGTGCCGCTCGCGATCGGCGCCCTGGTGATGATCATCATGTACACCTGGCGGCGGGGTACGCGGCTGCTGTTCGAAAAAACGCGCCGGCAGGAAATGTCGCTCGATGATCTCGTTGCCATGCTCGAACGCAAGCCGCCGCAGACGGTGCCCGGAACCGCCGTGTTCCTGACCAGCGATCCGAGCAGCGCGCCGACCGCGCTGCTCCACAGCCTCAAGCACTACAAGGTATTGCACGAGAAGAACGTCATCCTGACCGTCGACACCGCCGAGACGCCGCGCGTTCCCGCGTCCGAGCGCGTGCGGATCGAGCCGGTGGGGCAGACCTTTTCTCGGGTGCGGCTGCGTTTCGGCTTCATGGAGACGCCCAACGTGCCCAGAGCGCTCGCCATCGCCCGCAAGCTGGGCTGGCAATTCGACATCATGTCGACGTCGTTCTTTCTCTCTCGCCGATCGTTGCGGCCGGCCGCGCATTCCGGGATGCCCCGCTGGCAGGACCGGCTCTTCATCCGGCTCGCGAGCATCGCCAACGACGCTACCGATTATTTCCAGATCCCGACCGGCCGCGTCGTCGAAGTGGGAACGCAGGTGACCATATAGATCGGCGATCAAACCCTTTATTGATGTAAGCGGAGGCGCGATCACGACTTTTCTAGCCGCGGCAAGCCCCGGGATCGACACCCCCAAGCTCTGCAGGATCAGGATCACGTTGAGCAGCACCGCCGCGGTCCCGACCCT